>VGTX01000001.1 GCA_016874315.1 Gammaproteobacteria bacterium
ACGTCGGTGGAGTAGTGGATTTGCATGGAATAATCCTGATGAAGATTTATCCGGATATGATGGTTATTTTTTCAGAGACGATCTTCTTCGAATTCAACAATTCTTATCGCAATATGATGATATTGATCGTTGGTCCTCTTCTGAAAATGCACCTGAATGGCTAACGGATTTATTTCCTAAAAAACACGATCGGATTCTCGCGAAAAAACTTATTTCCCGTAAAAGAATGATCAAAGATCCTTATGAGCAATTTCTTTTGAAAGAGGCTGCAGAGCGGTCTGCCAAAGTCCATGCTGCACTCGCTAAAAATAGATTTGAGGCTAAACCACATGAAAATTTCTGGCATGCAGATTGGATTACCTATGGGGCGCAATATAATCTCTCTAAGCAAGCTTATCAACCAATTATTGCTGGTGGGCCTCGTGCATGCTGCCTACATTACCACGGCAAAACCATGCCCCTTAATCAAGACAGATATATTTTAATTGATGCAGCATTTGAGTATGAAGGATATACGGCGGATATTACTCGAGTATATTTTTGGAAGGCTAATGCTTGGGATCGAATAGTTTATGAAGGCTTGTTAAGTGTTCAAAAAAGAATGATCGAAGCGTCAGTTGAAGGAACATCTTTGCCTAACTTACAGATTCAAACCCAGTATCTTATCGCAGAACTTTTGCAAGAGTGGGGTTGGGCACAGGGCTCTCTTGAAAAAATTGTTGTCGAAGATGTTGCACAATACTATCCACATCGTATTGGCCATCCCTTGGGAATTGATGTCCATGATTTATGTGACGATCGTGGATTAGTGGATGAACCATTACAAAATGGCGCAGTGATTACAATTGAGCCTGGCATATATATCGACCCTACTCTTTTTCCAGAAACGCATCCCGCTTATGGACTAGGATTAAGAATTGAAGATGATGTTCTTATTCATCACAATCAGCCTATTGTTTTAAGTCAGTTAGCTCCAAAAGAATGGAAAGATGTGGGTGCTTAATATTGAATAGTATTTATTAAACAAGAAGATACACCAATTCTTTTTTATAATTTGCTATTATCAAATAAAGATTATCATAAAGGATCGAAATGTTAACCCTGACATTAGAGGTTTTCGGACAAAAACATTATCTGAATATTTCAGACGATCCAAAAGGAATTGGAGCACTATCATGTCAATTTGTGGAGGATGCGGCAAAAGAAATTACGCAATGGCCTCAGCGCGATAGAATGTATATTCATTTGGCACTACACGCCGCAATGCAATTTTATCAATCATTAAATGCTTCTGAAGATCGAGCCCGACAACTCGATCTTCACATTACTAAACTCTGTGGTATGATAGATCAGAATCTCGAATATTCGAGAACCGTTCTTGATCAATGAAGCTTAGGCGGGGATAGCGATTTTTGAGCCGATGTCTTCCCATATCGGAGGTCTAACCTCTAGTGTGTGTGCATGCCTAAATCTTAGGAAGCCTAATCATTAGCGCGAGACTTCCACTTGAACCTTCTGGTTCAACGATAATCCTGTTCTCACTAAGCTTCTCTTTTATTTTTCTCATTTCTCACAGCTTGAATTGCTGCAATCATAATCAGAACTCCTCCCAAACATGTGTGAAGAGAAGGCTGTTCAGAGAAGAATATCCATCCACCCATCAATGCTAATAACACTTCAACATATTTCATTGGAGCTAAGTCAGAGAGCTTAAGAATCGATAACGCTCTTAATAAACAATAAAATAAGGCATTTGCATTACAACCTAAAGCTGCTAATAAAGAAAGCTCATATAATGATGGCATTGTGAATGCGTAGAATGTACCTATTGCACAAAAAATAGATGTATACACTGCTGTCCAGAAAAGTGTAGAAACAAATGCTTCTTCACCACCTGATATTTTGTTTAATAAATCAACATATGCAAAAAACCATGCTCCAACTAAGAGAGAAAGTTCTGCCATATGTAATGAGCCATGAGCCCAGACATTACCATGCAGTGTTAATAACACCCCAGCAAACCCTAAAAATGTTGCAATATACTGGCGTGTTGAGATCGACTCTCCTAAAAGCGAACGCGCCAAAACTAAATTCATTAAAGGAATTGTTAAATTAATCATCGTCGCTTGTACTAAATGCACATGTGGTAATGCCATTGTCCAAATAGACATTCCAGCGCCTAAAAACAAACTCCGTAAAATATGAGTTCGATGATGAACACGTGCAGTTGCTTGTAAAGGTTTGTAGCACGTAACTAATAAAATCACAGCTGCAAAGAAAAATCTGAAAAAACTTACCTCTATCCCTGAGAGACGAAGGCCAATATGTTTAACAATCACGTCATTCGTTGTGGAAATAAGAAGCGATCCTAAAAACCATAGCCAAGCTTGAGTCGATCGTGATAATGAGATTGATCGTAAAACTAAAGACATAATATTCGTTATTATTTAATATAAATCAACATTATAATCGTTTTCCACTGTAAAATATATCAAAAGTTATTAAATATCGGTAGATTTGTGATTTTGGATAAAAAATTCCATAAGCGCTTACTCAGTAGGGTGTTTATTTTTTGTACATACACTCTGAATTCAGATAACATGAAAAAATATATGTGAAGTTATCTGGCTATCTATGGATTTTAAATCTCTTACCAATTCCCCTCTATCAATACGTGTTGATTGTTTTGATGAAAATCATCAGAAGATAAAAACAAGTTATAACAAAGTGTTGCGGCAACTTAATGCAGTTAAAGTATCCTTTTGTTATGAACAGCCCAGTCAAATAATAAAATTCGAGACAGTGTTTAAAGATTATCAAAATCTTCTTTTAACATTTGCTCAGGTCATGAATCATCCAATCCCTGCTACTGTGCTAGAAGCGAATTCTTCGATCGATCTAAGTATTGAGCGAATAAAATATGATTTACAGTTTTCAAGCTCCAGGGAGATTAATCAATCTAATATGTCAGAGTTAGATGAATTATCTGAAAATTTAGAAAAATCTTTTACTGAATTTTCAGCATATTTTTCAACTCTTCAAGAGTCGTTAGAAATTGAATTAGAAAAGGAAGTTTTTCAAGATTTTTGGAACAATGCTTCCGCAAAACCAATGATTTTTAATCGAGATTGTTCAAATTCCGATCTGAAAAAATCTGCTCTTAAAAAATAGCACTTAACGAAGATACAGTATTTAACGCGAGAGGTCTGACATGGCACTTATTTCTTTGAAAAAAATATTAGATTTAGCTGCAGAGCATTCTGCCGCTATTCCAGCTTTTAATGTAAATAATTTGGAGCAAATTCAAGCAATTTGCGAGGCAGCTCAAGAAATGAATGCGCCAATAATTTTGCAAGCATCTAGCGGAGCAAGATCGTATGCGACCATTCCCTTTCTAAAAGGTCTCATTCAAGGTGCTTTAGAAAAATATCCTAATTTGCCAATTTGCTGGCATCAAGATCATGGACATACACCTGAAATATGTTTTGAATCTATTCGTGCTGGATTTTCATCAGTCATGATGGATGGCTCATTACTTGCAGACGGAAAAACCCCAAGTTCTTTTGAACACAATGTCACTGTTACCTCTCAAGTTGTTAGCGTGGCACATGCTCTTGGAGTCTCAGTTGAGGGAGAAATTGGCTGTTTAGGATCGCTAGAAACCGGCCTGGCTGGAGATGAGGATGGAACAGGTGCTCAAAATGCTCATTTTTCAGATTTACTCACCGATCCGGAAATGGCATATGAATTCGCTCTTAAAACTCATGTCGATGCTCTAGCTATTGCAATTGGTACCTCTCATGGTGTTTCAAAATTTCAAAAACCACCCACTGAGGAAACTCTTTCATTAACACGATTATCTGAAATTCATCAGCGTTTGCCTAATATGCATTTAGTATTGCATGGAGCTTCAACTGTCGATCGGGCAACAGTTGAAAAAATTAATCAATATGGTGGTGCAATTCCGCTAACGTACGGAGTGCCCATTTCTGCATTGCAAAAAGCAATCACACTCGGCGTCCGTAAAATCAACATTGATACGGATTTAAGGTTGGCTGTCACTGCTGCAATTAGAGAATATTTCTACCAGCATCCTGAAGTTTTCGATCCGCGCTCTTACCTCAAGACAACACGTATAGCAATGCATAAAATTTGCTGCGATCGACTCATAGCGTTTGGTGCTGCAGGATTGGCAGCACATCTTTGATAAGTTAATATAGCTACGTTTTGATATATCAAGAATAGGTATTAAATAATGCTTATCAAAGTTGCGATGTTATAGCATAAGTGAAAGTAGACTATGATGGATGAGATGATAGAAGATATTACTGGTTCAAAATCTGAATCGATAGCATTCACTTTAAATAAGTACGGACTTGTAGAATATGCATCTTGGTTAGACTTATTAGAGGAAATGCAAAGAGCAATTATTTTTTTTCAAAAGATACCGCAACAAACTCCTTGGGCTGCATACATTCGCCAAGAAGCAATCATATTGCAAAAAGATATCGCAATATTGCAGCACAATATGCGCAATACACAACAAGACCAACTTCATTACTTCTTTGAATCCGCATCCTATTTTCAAATGTTTATGTTCATCACAGCTATATCTGATTACATAGAGGATTCGACGCTTTTTTTAGATTTTTGTGACTCTATAGAACATATACAAACTCATGATGAGCTATATACTTATCTCTCTGAATATCAAAAAAAAATCATAATTCCATTTCCTACAGAAGAGGATGATCTGGAGAAAGATCATGATGCACTTGATAAACTTGCTTTAAAAGCTGCGCAATGGAAAGAGCGCGATCAAAAAAGTTGGATTAATCCAAAGTTGGTAAATATATTTATTACAAGTGTTGAAGACCAGATTGCTGAAAGAAAATTAAAGTTCGATGCCTTTAAAGAGCAATGCGATATATTGATTGTTCAATTAAGACAATGGCAAGTAGCCTATAATATTCTTTCCTCTATAGAGTCAGACCCAGCAGCGAACGATCAAAAAACCATAGACCATGTCATTGAGTGGGAACGTGCGCTAGAAATGAGTACTCAGCTATCTGCTCCAATAATATCAAATTATCTCGATCTTGCGATTGAATATGGATGGATATATTCCGATCGAGTGAGTGCTCATTTAACAGAATATTGGACGCTGAGTGAAGAGGCTATAAAAATCTGTCAACAGGTTGAGAGAAGGTTAAATAGTTATTTTCCAATTCTTAAAGAATTTGATTGTATAGACCTATATTACGGTTATCGAAACTGGTCAGTACAAATGAGGTACGATCGTTATCGAAATTATTCCGGCACAAATCTTCATGAATATATCGATCGAAATGAAAAAAGCAATTTTTTAACGTATGCAATCAATGAAGATTTATATTCTGAATTGATATTACCATACCTTCCAGAAAAATCGGATTTTTTCAATTCATTAGAATACCATTACAGTATATCTAATGACCTATTAGAACAGGCCAAATTTCAATATGATCAATGTTTAAATGCCAATCATAACAACCCTGAAGAAACGCTCGATCGATATCAAAAATGGCGCAACACACTCGAAATTTTACACAGCGCACATAATACAGGTATACATATCCAATGGGATAGTCTTCCTCGCATAAGAGAAAAATTCTTTCTAATATTGAAGGCGCATTTTATTGACCGTAACACACATATTACCGAGCTTAAATTAAAGTTAAAGAATATATTACAGCACTGGAATTCATTGAGACCCTACAGCGGATACCCAACTCTTGTGTTGAGCGCTGTAGGATTTGTATATTCGGGCCCAAGCCTTTGGGGGCGCGGTGTTCTTACGTATGGAATGCTAGAAACACTATTGTGGTTAGATTTTTTCCTTTTACTCAATCCTGCAGAGAGAGTAACACTCCAATCACCATATCTTCTTGATGATCAATACCAGAATATTACTTATTTGATAGCTGAAGTAGAATTAAAAAACATCATTACAGCATGGGAAGAATTATTGATTGATTTTTTTCCATCGATAAGATTGCTATCCGATCGATCTATGTCCCTGCAATACCCCTCGATCGAAAAATATAATTTTTCGGATATCATTTTCCATGATGATGTCCTTACTCCACCGCTTGATGGAATGGACACATTAGAAACACAACTTCGCTTTATTGCATATGTTTTTCTACTCGTCTGTAAAGAAAGTCACTCATTAGAAGAGCTTGTCGCTATTGATATTCAAAAAGAACTTGAAGGCTGGATAAAATCTCATCGCGGTTTAGATTGTGTTCGAACAACGAAAAGCGAGGATGAGCTCTCTGATTTAGATCTCGAATGCATGAAACCTGTAGAGTATTTCTCAGCCGATCGAAGAGTGCCTGAAAAAATACAGCATATTATGAGCACTATGGTAAATTGCGGCGCGATTAGTCGTATAAAAAATGTGGCTTATTTATGTGAAACGCTCTTTTCGCTGATTTTAGTGAGCCCATATCACCAGTATCTTTTTGTTGAAGAATGGAAAAAGACCCTTAACAATGTGGTTAATCTCTCTTCTGGATTACAATTTGTTAACAGTCTTCGGAATTCGTGTAATATCGCTATTAGTATAATGCGGGATGTATTTGCAAAAATTAATTTTGTGTGGCGTTCAGACACAGATTATATAAAAAAAGAATCGATTCAAGCATACAGTAATGTTATAAAAAATATTAATAAAGCCTATAAGCCTGAAAATCAAAAATGCCCGCATCCAACTGAATTGAGATATGAAGCTCAACATCTCCTTTTCTCAAAAGAACAGTTTATAGATGCTCATCCGAGTAAAGATAATTTACATAAAGACGCTCTTGTCTATCATATTAAGAATAACATATAGTGCACATGCACAAATCATTGTTTAATTGACTGGTAAACTTAGAGAATAGACTCATCAAATTGACAAATTTGAAAAATATCTAAAATGATGTAAGATATCTTAGTTAAGAAATAATATATTTGAGTGAATACACGATTATGAGATGTGCGTCCTTTTGTAGCGCCGAAGCTTATCATATTGATGATTTTTCTAAGTTTTTAAGAAACGAGGGCTTCGAGCCTAAGTTTTATGATGATGTAATTCATATCCAGAAAAGAGCCCACCACGACGAACGTGTTTCAGATGCGTTCTTTTTTCCTTATGGGTGTTTGGTTACTTGGGATATGGATGAAGACGAAGAGCTCCAAATGCTTGAGCTGGTCGAATCTTTTCAGAAAAATTCTATCGATCCGTTAATTAAAGATCTTTCTTTTTATACAATTAATCAAGAAGATAGTGGACAAGAAGAGGCTATTATTGATGAAGAAGATGATTATATCATCCTGCCATCAGACGATCCGCTCATTAAGCTGTCCCTTTCACATGCTTTATCTCAATCTGTTAAATTAAGCTCATTTGAACTGTCTATTTCTGAGACAATTGCTCAAACACGTAGCGTTCCAGAAGAATTAGCCACAACAGGCCGAACTTCGTTATCGAGCGAACAACTCACAAAATTAATGGGTAAGCTCTTTGCACAGCGCGATTCTATGAACTTGGATAGCGATATTTTGGATACACCAGAGTTTTTCTGGAGACGTCCCAAATATGAATCTTTCTATCAACGAGGATCGCAATATCTTGATATCCAGGCGCGTGTAGCAATTCTCAATCGTAAACTTGACCGATTACATGAGCTCTATGAGATTCTATCTAATGAACATAAGCACTTACACTCAACTCGACTCGAGTGGGTTGTGATTCTATTGATTCTTATCGAAGTCTTGTTCAGTATTGTGCGCGACCGAGATTTATTATCAACATTGATTCTCAGTGTTCTTGGAATGTCGCATTAAAGCTGAATCAACACAATAAATAATAAAAATATTCTGAGATTTTTTCTATGCTAAAAACTTTTTATATTGAAACCTGGGGTTGCCAGATGAACGTGTATGACTCAGAGAAAATGAGTCAACTTCTAAAAAATACCCATCAAATGACTGCTGTTTCTAATCCAGAGGATGCAGATTTACTTTTATTGAATACATGTTCCATTCGTGAAAAGGCTGAAGAAAAGGTTTTTTCACTTCTAGGCCGTTGGAGAAAATTAAAGGCAGCCTCTCCTGAAAAACGTATTGGTGTCGGTGGATGTGTTGCTTCCCAAGAGGGAGAAAGAATCTTCGATAGAGCACCCTATGTGGATTTTGTCTTTGGACCACAAACTTTGCAGCAATTGCCATTGTTTATACAGCGGTTGAAAGATGGCCAATCTCATTTCTTAAATATCGATTTTCTCCCGGATGAGAAGTTCGATCAACTTCCAACTCCTCAAACTTCTGGAGTCTCTGCGTTTGTCACCATTCAGGAAGGATGTTCAAAATACTGCAAATATTGTATCGTTCCTTTTACGAGGGGGCCTGAAGTCAATCGCAAAGTCGAAGATATTTTGAAAGAAGTAGGAATGCTTGCAATTCAAGGTGTTCGAGAAATTACTCTTCTTGGGCAAAACGTCAATGCTTATCGTGCGATTGATGAGTCTGGTCGATTTTTTGATTTGGCAGCATTGTTGTATCATTGCTCAAAAATCCCTGGTATTGGACGACTAAGATTCACAACATCACATCCTGTTGAATTTACAGACACGCTTATTGCTGCATATAAGGATATTCCAGAGCTTGCATCTCATTTACACTTGCCAGTCCAAAGTGGTTCCAATGCCATATTACAAGCAATGGGGCGCGGACATACGGCTCAAGAGTATCTTGATAAGATCGCTGCATTAAAAGCGGCACGACCAGATTTAACAATTACTTCAGATTTTATTATTGCGTATCCAGGCGAGACCGAAGAAAATTTTATGGATACCTTGAGGCTTGTTGATGCTGTGCAGTTCGATCAATCATTTTGCTTTATATATTCTCCACGTCCAGGAACATTAGCAGCATCGCTTGAGTGCACCATTCCTGATGAAGAAAAACATGCAAGATTAAAGCGACTACAAGCTAAACTCGATCAACATTCTCTCTCGCATCGTGAAAAGCTAAAAGGGACTATTCAACGAGTGTTAGTGGAGTCTTATGACCATGAAACCCAGCGCGCAAAAGCTCGTACAGAAGGGAATGTGATTGTTCATGTGAACGATGCTTCTCCTCGAATGGCGGGGCTTTTTATTGATGCTTTGATTGAAGATGTTTTTGCTCATTCGCTAAGGGGGCGATTTTTAGCGATTCATGATCCATATTTAGATCAGAGGATGTCAGATCATCGAATGAGTAAGGAAACTAATGGCGCACAAAGTATCGAAAAAAATCTCCGAACATCATGCGAATCAAACAACAGCTGTACAAGCCACAGCTGTAGCAGTTGAGTATGATCGCTTATCATCGCGCCAACTTCAACTAATGTGTGGCGCGCTTGATGAGCACTTAGCCCTTATTGAGCAGTTTTATGATATCAATCTCACACGGCGCGGCCATATATTTTGGTTAACCGGAATGCCAGAGCATATTGTTGCTGCACAAAATTGTTTAAATCAATTGAGTCAGGTGGTCACAAGTGCTCATGTTGATCGCGTGGATTTAAAATCCCTTATTTTTGAACCCGATTTGAAAAATCAGTCCATACAGGCACATAGAAACAGTGTGCGTTGCTATCCTAAACATCCATCTCAAAAGAAATATCAATTAATGATTCAGTCTCATTGCATTACGTTTGGGATTGGACCCGCCGGAACAGGGAAGACATTTCTCGCCATTGCAGAGGCAGTCGCGGCCTTACAGCAACACACGGTTGATCGTATTGTTTTGACTCGCCCTGCTGTTGAAGCTGGAGAGCATCTTGGCTTTCTCCCTGGAGATTTGCAGCAGAAAATCGATCCGTATCTTCGCCCATTATTTGATGCTTTAAATCAACTTTTGGGGCCTGAAACAGTGCAATCTTTGCTTGTAAAAAATATCATTGAAGTCGCACCTCTTGCATTTATGAGGGGAAGAACATTATCACACGCATTTGTTATTCTAGATGAAGCCCAAAACACAACTTCTACCCAAATGAAATTGTTTTTGACACGACTTGGTGAAGGATCGAAAATGGTCATTACTGGTGATTGCTCACAAATTGATTTGCCATCAAATCAATTGTCAGGATTACAAGAGGCTATCAAACTTCTGAAAGATATTCCTGAAATAGGCTTTTATTTCTTTCAAAAAAACGATATTGTCAGACATCCACTTATAGGACAAATTATTGAGGCTTATGGAGATACCTGATTGTAATATTGTGATAGAAGACGCAAGGTCTTTGCCCACATTGTGTGCGCCCGATCGCATTGAGCAGATTGTTAAAACATGCTACCCGTTGAATTCGGTTAGTATTGTCTTTGTAACTCCTGCAACAATGCGACACCTTAATAACCTCTATCGCTCAAAATCTGGAGCAACAGATATGCTCACCTTTGCAGAAGAGCCTGGGACGGGAGATATGATTGTCTGTAGTCCTCATATCGCAATTTATGCACGCAGATACGGCATTCCTTTTGAAGTTCGATTTTGGCACCTAATTGCACATGGCCTTGCTCATTTGCAGGACCTGAATCATTATGAGCCTAAAGAGAGAGAGCATTTCTTTCAGGTAGAGCGAAAGTTTTTTGAAAAAATATCCGAATTTCTGCCTTTTCTTAAAGCATGGAGTTGGGATGATTACTATAAATATCACTATCAAATAGGAGAACACAGATGAAACCCTTGTCGGCGGTTATACAAGCATTATGGCCAACGTATCAATCCGATAAACAAGAAAAAATTATGACATTTCTCCAAGAAATGTCCGCAGATGCTACAACCGCCGGGCTTGTTCGTGGAGCATTAAATCTTCATGATTTACGAGTCGTTGATATCATGATCCCAAAAGCACAGATTGTGAGTTTGAAAATGAATGACTCTTTTGAAAAGATTATGGAAGTCTTTAAAGAGTTTACTCATTCTCGATATCCAGTTTTTGACGATCATGGTTTTTACGTCAAGGGTATAGTAATTGTTCGTGATTTGGTTACTATTCTTGCACAAGATGATAAATCAGAATTTACATTAGAACCCTATATTAGGCCTCCACTCCTTGTTCCATTTTCTAGACGATTACATGATGTCTTAAACGATTTTAGACGTATGAGAACACACATGGCACTCGCCACTGATGAGCATGGACTATGTTGCGGACTGATTACTATTGAAAATGTTCTCGAACAAATCGTAGGTCAAATTCAAGATGAACATGATGAGGGAGAAGGAAATTCACAGCCAGTCATTGCTCAAGCTGAGGCAAATACCTTTTCTGTGCGTGCAGATTGCACATTGAGTGAGTTTTCTCAAAAATTCAATATCCAAACATATGAAGAAGATGAATTTGATACATTAGGTGGATTTGTCACCCATCTTTTCGGATACTTGCCAGTCGAGGGCGAAAGTGTAGCTTTTGGCGATTTGACATTTAAAGTCCTTGCTACCGACCAGAGAAAATTGAGGCTTATAGAAGTGCAAGATCGACGCTCCGATCGGCAGTCCCATCAAATGATGCCCGAATAATATCTGTTTTGATACATTTATAAAAAATAAAGTATGGTATTTCTTTGAAACTATAGAGGAAATCCATACTTCATGATAACATTAGGCCTATCTAAAATCCTATATTATGTGTAATTAAACATTATGTCTTTGTTAGAAAAAACACTTATTGCTGCTCTTGAAGATCGAAAAGCAGTCGATTTAGCACGAGTAGATGTGCGTCCTTGGAGCGATCAGTTTCATGTATTCTTAATTGCAACAGCAACATCAGGCCGTCACGCAATGGCAATCGCTGATTATTTAAGTGAAACACTTAAACATCACGAAGCTTTCGGGAAGCCTGTACGCATCCAAAAAGATGCAGAAGCAGAATGGATTTTGATGGATTTTGACACGATTATTGTCCATATCATGCAACAAGAAGCTCGTCATTTTTATAATCTTGAAAAGCTTTGGATGACTCCGTCTGCAGGGCCGCGCTCAACATCGCTATGACTCAATGGACAATTGTTTCATTCCAAGATAGCAAGCTTTCCCCTTGGGTCAATGCTGGCCTCGACCACTATTTGAAAAAAATGCAGCACTGGGTGCAGTTGCGACATATCACAATCTCCCCAACGGGAGGGCGTGATGAAAATTTTGCAAAACAGCAAGATTGGCGCAAATTTTTAAATCAAAAAAGTTTGCAAGGCCATACTATTGTCTTATGTGATGCTCGTGGGCCCGACCGGCAATCCATGCAGTTTGCCGCACATGTTCAGAAGTGGGTTGATTTAAGACCAGGAGTTTGTTTTATCATTGGTCCAACTTATGGCTTAGATCGTCAGTGGGTTGCTAATGCCCATGAGTGCATCAAGCTTTCAAGCTTGATCTTTACTCATGAGCTTGCTCAGCTCGTTCTGGCAGAGCAGTTATATCGTGGCCTAACGATATCTGCAGGCATCCCTTATCATCATGAAGGGTGAGCGCGTTGCTCAAGTAAAACTTTTAATTCACGTTTCACAATTTTTCCTACAGGAGATTTTGGTAGCTGATCGAAAAACAGAAATGTTTTTGGAATCTTGTACCCTGTTAAAAGATGTCGACAATGCTGTTCTAAATCTGATTTCGAGCACTCAAACCCCTTTCTTACTACACAGCATGCTGTAATTGAAATAATACCATCAGTATCTGTTTCTCCTAAAGCAGCAGCCTCTTCGATTGCAGGATGTTGCAAGAGAACATGTTCGATCTCTGATGGATAAACTTTGAATCCTGAAATAATAATTAAATCTTTTTGCCGATCGACCAAATAAACAAAGCCTTTTTCATCTTGGTATCCAACATCACCAGTATGGAGCCATCCATCTGCACTAATTGTTTCGGCAGTTTCATCTGGTTTTTTCCAATACCCCTTCATAACTTGAGGGCCTCGTACACATAGCTCACCGCGCTCTTCATGATTGGTAATCCACTTGCCATCTGGATCGCGAAATTTAATTTCCGTATCATCGATTGGCAATCCAATGCTGCCATTAAAAGCCTTCAGATCTAAAGGATTAATGCAGACACCTGGAGACGCTTCAGTTAAGCCATACGCTTGAATGATCACCGATTTGGTTTGTTGTTGCCAAGCATCAGCGACTTTTTGCGAAACAGCCATCCCTCCGCCAAGTACAATTTTTAATCGACTTGTATCAAGATTTTTAAAATCTGGGTATTTTAATAAACCTTGAAATAATGTATTAACCCCACAAAGAACATCTACTGGGTAACGGCGCCAATCTTTTAAAAAGTTGCGCATATCTCGCGGATTAATAATCAAAACATTTTCCGA
The DNA here is from genome assembly GCA_016874315.1 of Gammaproteobacteria bacterium. Taxonomy (GTDB): domain Bacteria; phylum Pseudomonadota; class Gammaproteobacteria; order Berkiellales; family Berkiellaceae; genus LLD-282. The sequence continues at coordinate 13,391 of VGTX01000001.1, forward strand.
TCCAAGCACGAAAAATGCCAGAAAGTTCGCTGTTAATGAAAAGATATGATACAGCGGTAGAGCGGTCATAATCCGGAAATTTTCAGGATGCGCATAGTATTTCTTTATCCATTGTGCTGCTTGACGTACATTCGCACCGAGATTTCCATGTGAGAGCATTGCCCCTTTAGGTACACCTGTTGTTCCGCCGGTATATTGAAGAAAAGCAAGATCGTCTGTCGTGAGTGTTACATCCAGGGCCTCAGCGTGCGTACTATTAAAAGAATGCAAGAGTGAGCGTAGCCAAAAAGAACGTTGGTATAATTTTGGATCCATTTTGGGAATGCTGCGCATGATATAATGCTGAGCAACATATATTGCCCACATTTTCCATGTTGGATGAAAATCGCCAACAGTTGTTGCAATACAAGTAATGTTTAAATCTGGACACTCTTGAAAAGCTTCAGAAACAACTTGATTAAAATTTTCTAAATATATAAAAATCTTTGGCTCGGCATCTCTTAAAACATGCTCTAATTCGCGCGCTGTATAGAGTGGGTTAATATTAACCATAACAGCACCAATTTCTAAACCAGCCTGCGCGCAAATAATAAATTGAATAGTATTTGGTAAGAAAAGGGCAATTCTATCGCCTTTTTGAATGCCAAATTGATGTTGAAATATCGCAGCTAATTTTCGAACATGTAAATCAACATCTTCATAGGTCAAAGCAGTGTTTTGACTTATCAGTGCAGTCGATTTTTTGTATTTTTTTCGTGAATCGCGCAAAAGATCTCTTAAAATCGGGGAATAACTTGGGGATGTTACAGTGTCCACAATCAATCCTAACTTCAGGTTATAGTGCCGTTCAGTTTAGACTATTGTGTTCAACCTGCGCTATCCTAAGCTTTATATAGAAATTTGTGCTTTGATGGTTGGATGCGGATCGTAGCCTTCAATAACAAAATCAGATAGCTCATACTCAAATATTGAATTTGGTTTGCGTAAAATTTTCAACGTTGGTAATGGTCGAATATCGCGCGTTAATTGTAAGCGAGCTTGTTCAAAATGATTTTGATAAAGATGTAAATCACCAATCGATAAAATAACTTCACCAACACCCAAATCACATTGATGAGCCAACATATGTGTTAAGAGCGCAGCACTTGCTAGGTTATAAGGGTGTCCTAAAAAAAGATCGTTAGAGCGGATATAAAGTAGGCATGAAAGCTTATCATCTTGCACATAAAACTGATACAACAAATGACATGGAGGTAGCGCCATACGACCAGCTCGAACATTATCTTGGGGGCTGATTGTTTCATCGGGAAGATATGCAACATTCCATCCGTGAAACAAGTGACGTCTACTATAGGGATTTGTTTTGAGATTGTGGACAAGCTGTCCAATCTGATCGATTGTGCCGCCTTGTCTATCTGGCCATTTTCGCCATTGAACACCATATACAGGACCCAATTCTCCATCTTCGGTTGCCCATTCATCCCATATTGTAATTCCATTCTTGTGAAGTGGTGCAATATTCGATTCGCCCGAAAGAAACCAGAGCAGCTCTCCTGCAATAGATTTCCAGTGTAATTTTTTTGTTGTTAGAAGAGGAAATCCCTCATTTAAATCGTGTCTGACTTGACGGCCAAATACAGAAATTGTCCCCGTGCCTGTCCTGTCCGATCGTGATTTTCCATTCTTTAAAACATCATTCAGCAGATCATGATAAATTTTCATATGATAAGTCCTGTTTTTGAGAAAGGTGTAAGAGGTGTAAGACATAAAGTCCAGCAAAAATCATACAAATGCATAACCATTGCCCTAATGTTAAGCCAAATGTAAGAAAGCCAATTTGATGGTCGGGCATCCGATAATACTCAAGCATGAGTCGGATAAGACCGTATGATATTAAAAATATCCCAGATAAGAATTTAGGGTGTTTTCCATAGTGATAATCTGCGTAATACATAATCCAGCCTAGGATGATCCCCTCTCCGAATGCTTCATATAACTGAGACGGATGTCGAGGAATAAGTAAACGGTCACCATATGGAAAAATCACGCCAAATGAATCTAATCCCGTTGGACGGCCTAACAGCTCACTATTTAAGAAATTTCCAATCCTGCCTACAAGCAGACTCCATGGAACCCAGCGAGCCGTTCGATCTAAGAGTGTCCACATTGTTTCAACGCCATATTTTTTATAGCAAATATAACCCGATACACAGGCTCCGAGTACTCCGCCATGAAAAGACAACCCATTCAGTGCAAAGAGGGCTTTTAGCCAGATTTTGGGTGATGTATAGAACACGACATACCCAATTTTGGCGCCTAATAAAATACAGGCAATAACCATGGATAAGAGATTTTCAAATAAAATTTTTTGAGGGCGGATATACTTATCTGATGAAAAAAAGTGAGTGAACAAGAACATGCCGGTTGCAAAGCAAATGCCATACCAGCGAATATCAATTGGCCCAATTGAAAATGCAATCGGATGAATGTTCATTGTGAAGATAGCAGAATAAGGTAAAAAACTCACAAAAGCTCTATTTCACTTTAAGATTGAAGTTATTCTAGCAAGGTTATGCGCGATCGGGAAGGTTGATGATGTATTCGACTAACTTTCTAAGAATAGAGTCGAATACACCATCCCTTATCTTAAGAGGATTATTTTGATGTAGATGGGTGAGATTTTTCATCAAATGGATTTGGTTTTTCCATCATCATCAACACAATTGAAAGAAATACACTTATCCATAGAGCATATTCAATACAGGAAAATGCTTTCTGATAGTTGTGAAGAACTGATGTTGTCGCCTGTGGATTCGCAAGACGCTGATCGAGAAGGAATCCAATAAGCTGCTGTGCAATTGCTCCGCACAAGGTGTTCATTGTATTCATAACCCCAGATGCCGTTGCTGCCATAGATTCATGGTTGGCCTCTTTTGCTGAAGTAAAAGCTAAGATAAAGCCAGCAGATGTTAGTCCTAAAATGAAAAATAGAAACGTCCACATTGAAACATCTGTGAGCGCAAAATTTGGCTCCGCAATCATTCGGTAAATGAGTGCCACGCAAAAACTTGAAGAAATCATTAGCCAAGAGCGTTCAATGAATTCTGTTAAAAATCCAAAAACAAAACTTCCAATTGCCCAGCCAATAAATAATGTTGGCACGATTTGATGTGCTGCTTCGCGGCTGAGCCCAATAGCTTCAACAAGAAACGCAATGCCCCATGCTTCGCCTAAGGCTAATGTTGGTGTATACATAAGTCCAGCATAGAAAGCTGCAACCCAAGTGCATGGATTTTTTAGAACAAGGATTAATTCATCTTTGAGTTGTTTTGTAGATTTTACTTCCTCAACAGGGTGTGCTGAGTGGTTTGGTAATAGTAAAACCATCAGACCTGCGATTCCAACTCCGACAAAAAATAAGATATAAAAAACATCTTGCCAATGCGGCATCTTGTGGAGAACCGGTCCAAGTAACGCTTGCCCAAATGCAGCACCAGACATTCCAATCATCACTGTGAGTCCAGTAAGCATTGAGAAATGACGAGCTTCAAATTCCATTGCAGCCACCTTAAAGCATCCAATAACAGCAAATGCTCCGCCGATTCCAGTTAAAAATCTACCGAGAATGGCAGCTTGATACGTTGTGGCCATACCAAAAAGTAGTGAGCCAAAAGCACAAAGAAGTGCAGCATAAGGCAGGATACGACGAGGACCATAACGATCGAGTAAAAGTCCAACAGGAATTTGCATTGCTGCATAAGCATAGAGAAGGAATGCTGCAATTGCACCAAACCCCTGCGCAGAGAGATTAAATTGAGATTGAATTTCAGGTTTTAAAACACTAGGAACAACTTGAAGGAGGAATTGATAAAAATAAAAAGCGCAAGCAGTAATCCAAGCAAGGATACGATAATGTAGTTGAGCTCTATCTAACGGCGTTAATTTTTTTTGCATGTTGCACTTTCCTTTGATAAATCATGAGCAAGAATGATCTTGTCATATAAAACATATAAGAATCAATATGTTCTAGTAAAAATACTTTGGTTTTATTTTATGGTTAATATAATATTCATGAAATTCATAAAGATACATACTTTTATTTAACGATTTTCAATTCATCCTCTCGTGTTATTTCGCTATTTTTGTTAATCTGTACAACATATTTTATCCAAATATGAGTTCTAAACTATGTCCTATGTTGCTGAGTCTCTCGTGAGTTATGAAAAAGAATTACAAAAACGCTGGGATGCTGCAAAAGCATTTCATTGCGATCTGACAACAGAGCTGGATAAAGAACCTTTTTATTGTTTGACAATGTTTCCCTACCCATCTGGACGTGTGCACATGGGACACGTAAGAAATTACACCATCGGCGATGTAATCGCTCGCTCTAAACGGATGGAAGGATATAAAGTTTTATTCCCAACAGGGTGGGATGCGTTTGGATTACCTGCTGAAAACGCCGCTTTAAAAAATAAAACACACCCTTCTGTGTGGACAAATAATAATATCAATGAAATGAAAACAGAACTGAAGCGATTAGGATTTAGCTATGATTGGGATCGAGAGGTCTCTACTGCAGATGCATCTTACTATGTACATGAACAAAAATTATTTTTAGAAATGTATGAGCGCGGATTAGTTTATAAGAAAGAATCTATCGTTAATTGGGATCCGATCGATCAAACTGTTTTAGCAAATGAACAGGTCATCGATGGCCGTGGGTGGCGCTCGGGTGCGCTTGTTGAGCGAAAAGCTATTCCTCAATGGTTTTTTAAAATCACAGCATATGCTGATGAATTGCTTAATGGACTAGAGGACTTACCTCAATGGCCAACACAAGTGAAATTAATGCAAAAAAATTGGATTGGTCGCTCGGAAGGTACTCAAATTAAATTTGTTTATAGTCACGATCAGGCGCAATATTGCGATGTCTTCACTACATCTCTTGAAACATTAATGGGTGTAACATTCATTGCTGTTTCACCTCAACACCCTCTAGCCATTCAAGGACTCAGTTCTGAGATTTTAAAAGATCTATCTGTAGGAAGTGCAAAAGAATCTGACTTAATGACTATGGAAAAGAAAGGAGCATTTACCGGATTTTATGTCAAAAATCCGTTAACTTCCGAAAATATCCCTGTATGGGTCGCGAATTATGTCTTATCAGATTATGCTTCAGGCTGTGTTATGGGTGTGCCTGGTCATGATGATCGCGATCGGGAATTTGCTGAAAAATATAAAATCGATATCAAAATTGTGCTGTCTGACGATCAGGTCCCTGTTCTCATCAATAGTGCTCAATATAATGGTTGCGATATTCCAACTGCTCGGTCTCAAATGCTGCTCGTACTTGAAGAGAAAAAATTGGGACATGCCCATACACAATATCGACTAAGAGACTGGGGAATTTCCAGGCAGCGTTATTGGGGAGCTCCTATTCCAATCATATATTGCTCTGATTGTGGCACCGTTCCAGTTCCTCAAAATCAGTTGCCTGTTGTATTGCCTTTGGACTGCCCAATTCATGAAGGGGTACATCTTAAAGATTTTGCGCCATTTATGAATACCACTTGCCCAAAATGTGGAAAATCTGCACGCCGGGAAAGCGATACATTTGATACGTTCATGGAGTCTTCTTGGTATTATGCTAGATTTCTTTCTCCGCAATCTTCTCATCCTGTAGATTCTGATTTAGCAAAACGATGGTTGCCAGTCGATCAATATATTGGCGGTGTAGAACACGCTATTTTGCATTTGTTGTACGCAAGATTTATTCATAAAGCAATGCGTGATATCGGCTGGGTGGATTCAAACGAACCATTTCAAGCTCTATACACTCAAGGCATGGTTTTAAAAGATGGTGCAAAAATGTCTAAGTCTCTCGGAAACTTAGTAGAGCCATCAGAATACTATGAACGTTATGGCTCAGATACAGTTCGTCTTTTTATGATGTTTGCAGCGCCATGCGATCAAGCTTTGGAATGGTCTGACCAAGGAGTTGAAGGAGCTCATCGATTCTTAATGCGTATGCAGGCAGCTGTACATCGTGTACTTAGCTACGATCGCGTACTTCCATCTTCGTATTCAGATCGTCAAAAAGAAATGAGATACTTGATTCATAGCACAATACAAAGTGTTCGTGATGATTACGATCGAAGATTCGCTTTTAATGTTGCTATTGCTCGACAAATGACCCTCCTCAATGCCCTTTCAACATATATCTGTGAAGAAGATGGTGATTCAGCAATCGTTCGTGAAGGTGTTGAAGCCCTCGTTTATTTACTGCAGCCTGTCACGCCCCACTTTGCCCAGTATGCATATGAGATTTTGACACAAAATTCAGATTGGATTATGGATCGTGGTTGGCCTACATGTGACCAAGCGGCACTTGTTAAAGATGTAATTATTATCCCTGTTCAAATTAATGGAAAACGTCGTTTTGAGTGTTCTGTAAAAATTGGGATTAGTGCAGATGAACTGCGTAATCAATTGATCAGTGATAATGAATTTAAAAAATACTTTGATGGCCATGAAATTCAAAAAATGATTTATGTTCCAGAGAAGATTTGTAATTTCGTGCTGAAACCTCTATAAGAGAAGACAGGTAATATAAAAGGGTAATGACATGATCTCTTATTATAAAATGGTTCTTTTACAGATCAGCCTCTTTCTTTTGGCAGGGTGTCATCTTGTTTACGATCCATTGATGTTCGAATGTGAGTTGCCACCGTTTTTTGTAACAACACTGGCATGGCCTAAAGAATCACAGCAAGTCCTTATGGAAAGATTAGATTTTCTAGGCTTAGTACCAGCGACAACCCTGCATGATGCGCGGTTTGAAATAGTGCTAGATGATATTCAGCATGACTCTATAGAGCATTGGATTGATACGGTTGATCATGTGTTTTATCGCAACTACTATTCAAAAATGCATGCAAAATGCGTTGATAGACTCACCGGTGTTGTTATCTTTGATAAAGTTTTTCAAGCTACTCAAACACTCAAAACCGATCCACATGTTTATCTGACAAATCAAATGGCTCTTTCAGAGCTCTATTGGAGTCAGCAAATCGATTTATTTGACCAACTTACTCGTGAACTGAAAACATTATGCGTAATGAATCCTTCTGGCAATTAAATTGGGACGATTTAGATCAGACGAAATGTATTATCATCCAGAGTGATGATGAAAGTGCTGTTGAAGCGCTTTTACTTGAGCTGGCAAAGATCTTTCATAAATCTTGGATAAATCCACATGAGCTGTTTTACGACAGCTCAGACTCTGTTAGCCCACAGTGGCAACTTGTTTCGAATATTAATTTATTACCATATGCCACAGACGATCATATAACTTTCTGTAACCCTTCAGCTAGTCAAAATCGCATGCAATCTCAGAATATACCGGATGATACTAGGGTGGTATTTTGTGCTCCTCCATCGCTAGAGCAATGGAATGATTTTCTCAATCATTGCTTTGGGAATTGCAATTTTTCTGAAAAATCGCCTTGTCCTCAAACACTATGGCTTGCACATACGTATTTGCAGGAGTTAAGGCTTTTTCAAAAAGTTTTGCCATATCATGAAGAAGAGCTTACTGTGGACCGATTTGATTTAATAGCAAAACTTATGGAATCTCCTGGCCTTATCAATCATCTCTCTCAAACAGAGATGAATCAATTAACTTATTCCTGTGATAAATTAAATCAAGCTCTCTGCATTCCAATGATTTTCCGAGAAGTGCTCCCCAATTCACTACAACAGATTGTGCAGAAAAAACAAAATGCCAGCCGGTCTGAGCAAGATCTGTTGCAAGAAATATATCAACGATTTTTAAAGGCGGTCGCACAGTCTGAATTAGATTCTGCACAGACTCTGCTCCAACTTTGGCTCTCACTTTGGGCTAAATAGCTGTTACATCTTGATTGTGACCATATTTTATTAATGTTAGCTCTGGTCCCATTTGTGTTTGCTCAACGATCTCTCGTTTCTGTAATAATTCCATTGGAAAATATATATCCGCAACAACTGCTCGATGTATATGTGTAATATATGCATAGTCGCATTGAGACTCGAATAGTCGAAAAACCTCCGACCCCCCAATAACAAATGCCTTTTCGCATTGAGTATCCCTGCACCAGGATAAAATATCCTCTACCGAGTTAAACCAATACACATTATCCTTGCTTATGTCCGGAGCCCCTCTGGAAAGCACTAAGTGCGGGCGGTTGGGCAAGATTCTACCTAGAGAGTGATATGTTTTGCGACCCATAATAATAGGGTGCCCAAAAGTCGTTTCTTTGAAGTGTTTGAGATCTTCCGGATAATGCCAAGGTAAGCGTCCTGAATAGCCCAACTCGCCGCGTGGCCCAATAGCTGCAATCAAAATCAAGGTAGTCATTTTTTTAACACATACTAAACTTCGTATTAGGTCAGTTATCTTAATACAGGAAATAATATAAATGGAACTCTCTTCCTTAAAACATTCCATAGCACGTAAGTTGCTAACAATCGTATTCTCGCTTTATACGATCGTAACTGTGACTGTGACTGGATTACATATGTACTTTGAATATCGTGGTGCAGAGGAGCGTATTAATACCGATTTGAAATTCTATGCGAGCATGATTGTACCGTCCTTGTCAGAATCAATCTGGAATTTTAGTAGCCAGGGGATTCAAACAATTATCCAAGGCATTGCAAAAAGCCCCTCTTTAGTCGGAGCTAAAGTTCTTGATGAGCGCGGAAATCAATGGAACTCTGCCTTTGCTCCTAGTGACCAAGCTCCTGGTATGTTTGTATACTTCGACCCAAAAACCGGAGATGCAGATTTAAACAATAAACAAAGTGCATCACACTCATTTAATTATAAAGAGGAAATTTTCTTTTCTGACGAAACTGGTGAGCGTATTAAAATTGGAACATTAATTTTATACTCTTCATCTAGCATTGTGTTCGGACAAGTGCGTGATGCATTTATCATTATTCTTTTAAATGCTGCTATTAAAATTTCAGCGCTGTGGGCTCTGTTCTTAATATATGGATATAAGCTTTTGACAAAACCATTAAATGCCTTAACTCAAGCAACGCAAGCTGTTCGTCAAGGAAACTTTTCTAATCCAGACCTGCCAGTTGCTTCCTCTTGGCCAACAGAGATTGAGATATTGAATGACAATTTTAATGTTATGACAAAAGACTTAAGTACCGCTCAATCACGACTTCTTGAAGCTCAAAAAAGAACAAGAAGTATCATTGATTCAATGCCATCTATGATTGTAGGAGTGTCCGCGGACCATCATATTACAGATTGGAATGCGCATATGGTTGACTTTACCGGGGTAACGCTTGACGCCGCCCAAGGAAAAGTCTTTAATGAAGTCGCTGCAGAATATCAGTTCTTGCTTGAGACAATTGACCGCTCTATCAAGGAAAAGAGTATTCAGCGTCTAGAAAAACAATCAATCTACCATGACAATAAACGCTCATTTCAGGATATCCTTATCTATCCTATTGCATTAGAAAATGAACTCGGAGCAGTTGTTCGAATGGATGATGTTACAAATCGAATTCAGCTTGAGAAAGTAATGTCACAAAATGCAAAAATGTCATCCGTTGGAACATTAGCTGCAGGCATGGCTCATCAATTAAGTACACCAATTGGAGCAATTTCTCAGGGTGTTCAAAACATTCATCGCCGACTCGATCCAGCCTTAGAGGCAAATAAAGACGTTGCAACAGAAATGGCAATCGATTTACAAAAAGTTTCTGAATACTTAGAAAAGAGAAAAGTTACTGAATTCTTAACACAAGTTGAGCACTCCGTAGAAGATGCAAACAAAATTCTTAATAACCTTCTTGCATTCTCAAAACCCAGTACATCTGTCAAATCAACAGTGGATTTAAAAACATTACTTAATCATGCACTCGAGCTTGCAAAAAGTGATTACGATTTAACTAAGAAAATGGATTTCGCTCATACAACTGTGAACTTAAATATGCCTGAATCAGCACTGAATGTTTATGTAGCAAGCACAGATATCGAACAAGCTCTGCTTAGTATCATCAAATATAGTGCACAAAATATGCAATATATCGATCGTGCACGTAGCATTACAGTGACCGCTAGCCTCGAAGAGGGCTTCGTCTCTCTCGAATTAAGAGATAATGGACCAGGTTTAGAGGCTGAGGTCTTATCTCATGTTTTCGATCCATTTTTCACTCAAAAAACTCAAGGAGAGCAAATTGGCATGGGGCTATCTGTGAGTTATAAAACAATTACGGAAGAGCATAATGGCTCAATGAGCATCGAAAATGCTCAACCCACGGGACTGGTTTTCAAAATCTTATTACCAGTTTCTAGTAATAAATGATATGCGCCTTATTTAAGGAATTGGCTGTAAGTTAGGCTTCATGTTATGCTTCTGAGTAAGTTATTTTTCTCAGGAGCAACATGACTCTAAACTTTCAAGATATTGCCGAGAGATTTTATAATCCATGGCATCTCGATACACAAACATTGCTCAATGTTGTTGATAATATGTACTCACCAGGTATGATTTGCGCAGACTTGTATTTAGAATACAATAAACGCCACTCCTGGAGCGTAGAGGATTCACTCTTCAAAGACGGTTGTGCACAGCAAGGCTATGGCGCAGGATTAAGAGCAGTCCATGGTGAGCAGATTGGTTTCTCATCTACATCAGATTTATCTCCTTCTTTACTTATGAAGAAAGCCGCTGAAACACGTGCATTTGTATCTGCAGATGAGCATAAATCTAGACGGCTAGAAATGCATTCTATACCGACTTATGCGGCATATTATAACCAAGAAATATTAAATATTGATCTGAACGAAATTAAAGATTTGCTTTTATCCATTGATGCCGCGGCGCGTGCACGCTCTCCAATGGTGTCACAAGTTCTCATCGATCTAGTCTATTCACAATCCGAATGCATTATTGTGCGTGAGGATGGACGTATTGGCTTCGACCGGCGGCCACTCATTCGTATGAATGTCACGATGTTGATTTCAGATGAATCTGGAAAAACATACCATGGATACTATGGATTCGGAGGGCGATATGATTGGGCACAATGGCGCAGTTTATGGAATATTCCCGATCTTATCGAGGAAATTTATCGTTTAGCATGTTTAGAAAAAACAGCACAACCCGCACCTAGTGGGGTAATGCCTGTGATTGTAGGTGCTGGTTGGCCTGCTGTTCTTATTCATGAAGCTGTTGGTCATGGAATTGAAGCCGATTTCAATCGTAAAAAGACATCTATTTATCACGATCAGAGAGGGCAGCTTGTTGCTTCACCACTCTGCACCATTATTGATGATGGTACAGTCACAGGATTGCGTGGTTCTTTAAATATTGATGATGAGGGTGAGCAAACTCAGAAAACTGTTTTGATTGAAAACGGTATTCTAAAAAATTATTTATTTGATAGACAAAATGCAGCTCTAATGGGAGAGAAAACAACAGGTAATGGACGACGTGAATCCGCATTCCACTGCCCTATGCCTCGTATGACCAATACATATCTACAAGCTGGATCGGATTCTGTCGAAGATATGATTGCGTCTGTAGATGATGGAATATATGCTGCAAACTTTGAAGGTGGCAGTGTAGATATTACATCTGGCCAATTCGTTTTTAGTGCTCATGAAGCTTATCGTATTCGTAATGGTAAAATCGCAGAGCCTGTGCGCGGCGCCACTTTGATTGGGATCGGACCAGAAGTGCTTAAACAAATCTCCATGGTTGGTAAAGATTTTAAACACGACCCTGGTGTGGGCACATGTGTGAAAAATGGACAGTCTGTTCCTGTATCTGTAGGACAGCCTGCAGTTAAGATCGATCAACTCGTTGTTGGAGGTGAAAATGAAAAATGATTTTATCATTAGCGCACGAAGCGTGCGCAACGAACACACATCAGAAAAAATAATATCCCAACTTCGTAATTTTATCGATCTGATAAATACTCGATCGGAATGCACTGATTGGGAAATAACTTATAGTGAAGAAGATAGCCTCTCTTTAACAGTGCGTAATAGCCTTACAGAAGAATGTATGCAGTCTGCAACGCGCCAGCTGGTAATTAATGTATTAATTGGTGCGCAAAGCGGAACTGCAACATGCTTAGGAGCTCAATGGTCTGATTGGCTTGAAACATTAGAACATGCTATTGGAATTGCACAGCTATCTCAACCAGATCCATTTCATGCACTTCCTCCGGAGCAGTATTTTTCACAACCCATTCCAACACTCGAAATATGCAGTCCTGAAGAGGTCTCTTTTCAAAGTCTTGTTAATCGCGCAATAGATCTGGAAAAGATCGCATCAGGATTACAAGGACACCACCAAAAAGGGACTCGTCTTCAATCTGATGGAGCGTCTATTGGTGCTGATTTTCATTGGATTGTTCGTGCAAATAGTAAAGGGTTATGGGCAATCATACCGTCTAGTTCATTTGCTCAATCTGTATCGCTTTTGGCGCATTTGGATGACTATCATGAGTCAGATGGTGCTTATGAATATTGTCGCCGGTTCACAGATTTAAAAAATATAGATACGTTTGCTCTACTCGCTCAAGATCGTGTTTGTGGAAAAATTGGAAAGAAAAAAATTCCAACAGGGAATTATCCAGTGATTTTTAGTCCTCGTTGTGCAAGAGGCTGGATTAAGCATCTATGCTCAGCATTATCAGGTCGTTCACAGTATTTAAAATCGACATTTTTACTCGATTATTGTGATAAACCCATTTTGCCTCAATGGGTGAATATCTCAGATAATCCACATAGCCCATGGGGGAAATCATCATATCCTATCGATAGTGATGGCTTAGTGACTAGGCCTCATGAATTTATTGTCGACGGAGTGGTAAAAGAATATTTACTATCATATTATTCTGCGTTGCGATTAAATCGTACACCAAATGCCCTAGGTGATGGATTAAAAAATGTCCACATGACAACTAACATTGAGTCTCTTAATGAAATTGTAAAAAAATATCCTCAATGCATCGTCGTGGATGGTGTTATGGGTAACGGTGTAAATTTGATTCAGGGCTCATATTCGCAAGGAATTGAAGGGTTTTTATATCAAAATGGAGAAAAGATTCATCCCTTACAAGAAGTAACAATCGCTACAACATTGTTGCCATTTTATCAGTCGCTTGAATATCATGCTAATGATGCTGAAGGTGATTCTGGCTTTCAAATCGGTAGTCTTGCATTTCCAATGATGCGCGTATCATCTCAATAACAAGATTCAGCAGAAAAGCCTTCATGATGAATGAAGGCTGCTGCTGAAGACCAATGTTAGTCGTGCTGACATCCTGAATGATCGCCATGGTGGTGATGATGTCCATGATGTCTTTGATAAGCTTTCCCTCTCAAATGCTCAACATGATTCTCAAAAGCCTCAAATGTTTCAAGGAGTGTAGAGAGCATATCTAGACCGGTTTTTTTGATTGGCTCACAGTTTAAATGACTAAATTTTGGATCCCACTTGATCTCGAAATGATGATGATCGTCATGATGCTGTCCAGTTTTATTCACTGTAATATCCAGTTTTTGCAAGTCAGGATAAACATGGCTGAGATGTTCATAACGATGATGAATCCAGTGCTCACATTCAGTTTTTTCATGGCCAGAAAGCGACCCATTTAAATGAATATGCATATCAAGTTTCTCAGTACGCTTTTGCGACATAACTTTCATCTCCTATTCTTTGACTTTATGATTCGACTGCTCGCGTGTTCGACGTTGATGTGAATTTGCGATCCCTAGTTCTTCACGATACTTCGCAATTGTTCTTCGCGCAATACAAAATCCTTGTCGATTGAGAATTTTTGTCAATGCTTCATCTGAAAGCGGGTTATTTTGGGGTTCATGTTCAATAATATTATTCAGAATATGCTTAATGGCTCGATCGGAGACAGTGTCTTGGTGGTGCTTGATTGAGCGTGAAAAGAGTTTTTTACAGTCCCAAATTCCAAACGGAGTTGCAATCGTTTTGTGTTGAAGTGTGCGAGATATCGTTGACTCATGTAAGTTTAATTTCAGCGCAATATCGCTCAAAATCATCGGCTGTAAAGCCGATTCGCCATAGGTAAAAAAATCTTTCTGATATTCAGCAATTGCTGAGGCTACTCGTAACATCGTATTAAATCGCGTTGTGATCATTTTTTTTAAAACCACTGCTTCTTGATAATGCTTTCGGCATTCCTCTCGTTTTGAAAGATTTTCTGGCCAATCAAGAATCTCAATATTTGGGACAAGTGCCGGGTTTAATCGCGCGCTATATCCATGCTCATTTTTTTCAATAAGAATATCAGGGAGATTGTATTTTTCTTCTATGGATAGAGTCGGCTCATAATGCATAATCATATTAGCTGGACTCCAGTACAATAAATTAAGCTCTTTTGTATTTAATTCTTCTAATTTATGGCTAAAATCTCCATGACTCAGATACTCATAAAGAGCTTGATATTGTTTTAAACCTTGAAGCTCAGGTCGATACTGTAATTGCCACAGTAGACATTGGCGCGTCGTGCGAGCTCCTAAGCCTATGGGAGATAAACTTATCAACCATCGATCGAGGGCATTTTGTGTGTTGCTTGAAAAACTTTCAAATACCTCTATTGGACAAAAGCCTCTTGCATCAATCGCTTCAATAAGTTCCATGGCAGCGGGCCAGTAAGAGTAATCTAATATTGTTCGATCTAATGAATCATGCATGAGAGCTGCGATTGGGCAGATCGAGCGATCGGGAATATTTTCTAAAAAAGATTCATCTGATTTTGATGATGATGGATATGTAAAATCAAAAAATGGATTTTGCTCTCTCCAAGTGGACAATGTGCGCTCAATTTCTTCATGGGAAAAAGATAATAATTCAATAGCTTGCTTTAACGATGGAGTTAAGCTGAGATGCATGGATTGATGCATTTTCAGCGCTTGTGTTTTCATATGCTCTCTCAAAAATATTACGCAAATTCACGACTCTATTAAAAGAATATGCGTTTTCAATCTGAGATAGGAGCATGTTCACGTGCCTATCAAAGCATAGCAAGCGTTTCGGCTATGTTAAAAGCAGTGGTGTGTCGAATAGAACTCTTGAATATCCTCTCTCGGATTAAATCTTAATATTTTTATTTTTCTCGGGCTTGAAGCCTCAACAGCATGAGATAATTCTGCAATCTCTTCTAGACATTCTTCTGGTTTGAGAATGTGGAGAGGACTCGTCACTTCTTCAGCTGATGAAAAGGATAGACTGCTTTGAATATGATTGCAGCGCTCTGCAATATCTGGTTGCTCGCTAAACGTTAAAACTTGCTGAACCCGATTGAGTTGATGGGTTGCGGCGAGTAACGCACTCTCTTCTAAAACACATTTGTATTGTTCCATGATACTTCTGTAGTTGCTTTCATGTAATTCAAGCTGAGCGATATAATGCTCTTGATCAAGAGAGAGTTTTGTTTGTATATCCCTGTATTTTTTTAGAGATTCTAATATTTCCTGTAAGTTTTTATTTAGGCGGCGGTATTCACTGATTTGTGTTCGATGACCAATATGATCTAAATTTGTATGACTATAATGTGGTTGAAGAACACGCAATTTTGACAAGATGTGATTTTTCTCACACTCCAATTCTCTAATTTTTTGAATATTATCCATATATTCTTGAGCAATTCTCGCATGATTTTTGATCTTCGAATTATATCGCTGAACTATTTTGTTCTTTGATATCTTATCATTATCAACTTGCCAATCGGTTTTGATATTGTCTCGATTTTGCCTCATATGCTGAATGGAGGTAATGATGCTGTCACGATCGGAGTCTTGTATATTTTCCTGCCCAAGCATGAGAGGATTGTGAGATTTTTTTTCTAGAATGCTTGTATAGACATCCTCGGTCAGGCGCATAACCCATTCCATATCAGAAAAGTCATCAAACGCACTTAAGAGTTCGATTGCAAAAAGCGATGGATATTTCACAAGATGATAATAAAAAAGACTATAAAATCTCAAAGTTCCAGCATGGATATATAAATCTATAAAGCCTTTTTGCAAAATGCTTTCTCTATGCTCAATGAAAGGAAAATTCTCCATATACAGAAATTCTAAGCCATCGTATATAAAGACAAGCTTCGAAAACACCCCAATACCGGCCTCAATCACGTTATTGTCGAGTTTGGTTTTTGATAAGTCAACGATCAGTTCTTTGAGCTTTTCAATTTGCTCAGCAGAGAAAGTATGATTAGGAGATTCTATCGCAATTGTAATAATGTCACGGATATCAGAGAGAATATGAGCCATGCAGCAAATTTAAAGTATGAATAGAGATATTATCTCAATGTTTTAAATATATTTCAATATATCAATGAGATGTGCTTTTTTTCGGTTTGTTTTTTATAACATTGCTTATCGGGTTGATATTTGGAATATGAGCTGTATGCAGAATTTTTTGATATGTTTTATGTGCATTCTGATATTCTTGTGTTCTAAAAATCAAACTCTCATGATTGGTTTGTATATGAGATTCTACTACAGACATAAAGTGTGCAATTAAACGGAGGTTTTTTTTCAACACTTGTATATCCGATTCTATCTTATTGATATATGTTCCTTGAAGCATAAGTTCTTTTTGAAATTTTTTGATTTTATCTTGTATGGCTGTTTTATTGGAATAGCACCTGATTTGCGTGAAAAATGATTGGCTCTTAAATTCCGAATATACAGTCTCAACTTCTTCAATGCAGGCTTCGAGATTACGATAATATTCTTTTTCCGCATCGAGTTTTTTTTGCAGAAGGTGAATTTG
>VGTX01000002.1 GCA_016874315.1 Gammaproteobacteria bacterium
TGTGTTTTCAATCAAAGTCGGAGGTGATTGAATTTCTGGGACAAGAAGCTGATGATGGTCTAACAGTCTTTCTGCCAGTCCTTTTAAACAACTAAAATCTGTTCCATTAACATATTTGCGCTCTTCAAGATCGTAGGCAGCACGCGCATCATCAATAGTACGTATTAGAGTGTTACGTGCGATTTCTTTATCAGCAGGATTATCAAGTGTATCGATTCGATTGAGAAGAGACTCTAGTATATCCCATGAAAAAGTTGTATTTAAATGATATTGCTTTTGCAGATATGGGATATATCGTTCTTTTAATTCTTTAATGATTTCTTGAGTGGATTTTATTGCATGATACGTGAGATTTCTGCGCTTAAACACTGCTTGACACTCTATATCTCGAGCGGTTTTTGCAATTTCTATCTGCTCTTGTATATCAGGGCTGAACAAAGCCTCTGTAACAAAGTATTCCAATCTATCCATTAAATGGGGTCGTTTTACGGCGGGGAAGTGCTTTTTTAAATATTGTGCGGTGCGCTCACGCACATTCGCAAATGCAATATCATGAACATTTAGAGATAATTGTTGGTCATCATAATTACGTTCAGGATGTTCTGCTATCTGTCTCAGTGATTCTTGTAAGAGCTTTTGAGCGGATTCCATAAGAGGGTATTTCCGCAGCATTTTATTTAGAAACGGATTTTCCAATGAGCTCTGGATTCATTGGACTTCATATGAGGTTAAGAGTCTACGCTCAGCGATAATTTTATTTAAAATAATACATAATTCGACATATGACATATGAGTATTGAACATATGAGCAATCTTTTTATTGTGAATGGAATATATTAACAAGATTTCTAACTGAATATCACAGCTTCTGAGACAAAAGCTATATTCGAGCATGTTGGGGTATTAAATTATTGCAGGTGTGATATGAAAAAACATTCAAATCTTGATTTTTGTCATGGTGGCGCAGTCGAGTCCAAGCACCACCTCAGAAGTGAAGTACAGACAGAAAGCACTACTATAGATTGCACGAACTCAAGTGAATTAGCCTCGATGTTGCAATTTGTTGTTGCAAGTTCGGTTGTTACAAATGTCTTTGTATTATTTTATCTTGGAAGAAAAGCCTCAAAAGCCTTTTGGCATACATGTTGGAACACATGCTGCTGTGGCAATGCCTAATTGAAAGAATCGAGAATATATTGCATCGATCCATAGAGGTCTTTGGCCTCTATGCACTCCCTCATTCCAATCATATTAACCGCACAACACGGTCACTCAACCTCTTAGGGCATAAATCGTTTTTGCAAAAATTACAAAAATAACGTCATCACTTAAAGAAAAACTACCCAACTTTAAAGAATAGTCTTTATTCACAATAAGTTATCATGTATTATTGACTTTATATACGAATAAATTCAAAGAGTTACGAGATGTACCTGCACGCAAATAAACCTTTATCCTATACCAATTTTAAAGAATTAATAAATGATGCATCTCAACCAAACTCTTCGGATAGTCTCGACCATATTGGCCTGAAAAAGATTTTAGAATCTCACCCGATTTTATTTGCTCTTGTAAAAAAATATCCCTTTAAAGCGTATTTATCACTCTCTCAAAAATATGAGAAAGAATTTTGGCATCATACCATCTCTGAACAAAGACAAGATGTTCATCAATTTAGCGCCAACCCTCTGATCAGAGCTCAGCAAGAATCAGCTCAACAATGGGTCAATCAACAACTTCAACACAATGGAATAAATAATGATAATATCCTTGAACATCTCCCGTTATATTATCAAAAAATCCTTGCGCATTGCGACACGAATATCATTCAAGCTCTTTATCCATCCAAGCCTCAAGCAGAGCAAATAGAAATCCTAGAAGACTTTCATTCTTTCTTCAAATATGTTTTTGAATATTTGAATGATTCACGAATAAACAAAATTTACATTGCGCTTTTTACTTTTGCTCTTGAACAAGCAACGAATTGCGAAAAACAACAGCATCTTATTTCATTTTATCAAATTTGTAATACAAGCCGATGCTCTTATGATAACGATCGAAAAAAGTACATCTATGCTACCCACCCAGCATCATATGGAAAAAAGCGTAATTGGTCATGTGGAATGGGCATTTATGAAGATACATCTATCATGTTGGCAAAGCTCTCTGAATCTGAGAACTCTCAAGACCAATCAGAATTAGAAGTTGAACAATATGTCACAGCCCTTCTTGAATGGGCAGTAACAGACAATCGAGTCCCTTCAAATGCTCTCATTCAATTATGTTTACAATCAATACTCATGGGCACTGGCGGGTCGTATGATTTTGAAGAAGATCTTACTGCGCATATTGTAGAAGAATATTCAGATCAAATCATTCAAAACGCCGCCCTAAAAGGGATGCAGAAGCTACTTGAACGCTGGAACAATGAAAACCCTGCTCAGAAAAATATAGAAAATCACTATACCTTTAGTGATTACTATTATGCTCATACAGGAAATCATATCCTCATTCAATCACTCTCTTCTCTGACTCAACAAGAGCGAATTCGCGAGCTTATTCATTGCATTCAAGAGAAGAAAATCCCTCTTACGATCCGTCGAGAAATATCGCAATATATTTCGTCTGAATTTGAAACAGATGAAGTGAACACCTATATTTTTCAGCCATTGGGATTATTTCTTTCCTTAGAGAAATTTAATAGACTTCAAGAACATCTATCCTATCAACATCCAACTCATAGTCTTACTCAAAAGCTCTCTAACATGTCATTACATGAGGCACAAAATCAAGAGCTTTTTGCCAATGAAATGCTCCTGATTCAAAGCACAGATGAGTCATTGTGGACTCAATATATTCAAACTCCTCACGGAAAAGAACAACTTCAAAATTTTGAAAGAGCCATCGCAAAAAAAGTTGACCTCTGGATTGCAAAAGATATTGAAAAGAAAATCAAGAGTTCTTTAAAAAGCACGTACCTTACAATGAATCATGCAAAAAAAGCATTGGAGAATAACCATCTTCCTTATACTGAATCCTCTATTCAAGAAATCAGAAAGAGCTCGATTATCCTCCATGACAAAAACAAATTGCCATATGATTTACACGATCCGAAGACCTGTGCAGATTTAGAAAAAAACATGCTTATCAATTTAAGTAGTTTATTAACACCAAGCTGGGTGGATTTATTGAATAACATTTTTGAGGATGGTCTTTTTAATACAGCTCTACGACAACTTGAGGCACACTCAGTCACTATGGTCAGCGAATTTGAGCTCGCAATCATGATTAACAGTCAAAAGGATATCCTTGAAAACCTTACTCTTCAAACATTGACTCGACTCAATCAAGACCACGATCATTCAAAAAAATTACAGTATTTCTTTTATACCCGATCTCGTAGGGTCGATAATATGCTACTGGACTTACACACAAACGCTATGGAATCGCTTACCGAAGATCATGCAGCATTCTTCAATAAAAGCAGCCACATTCTCTCTCGAATCGATGCACCAAAAGAAAATGAAGAGCAACTTACACAGCTTTCATCACTTTATACAAAGAAAATCGCAATTCTAATCAGAGAAACAATAGAGATTACTAATTATAAAAATTATACTTTGTTTTTTTATTGCACATCTTGCACAAAACACTCATCACTTTTCCAAAGAGATGCTTAATTCTTTAATCAGCTCGATTCCTTT
Organism: Gammaproteobacteria bacterium; assembly: GCA_016874315.1. Lineage (GTDB taxonomy): Bacteria > Pseudomonadota > Gammaproteobacteria > Berkiellales > Berkiellaceae > LLD-282. The sequence continues at coordinate 3,705 of VGTX01000002.1, forward strand.
TGAAATAAATGCTGAGATACTATTCTACTGCGCAAAAGATGCATACCTATTATATTTCATTCGCTACACCGCGCAAAAAACTGTATTACACCATCTTACACAAGCGATTAGCATTGCTATTGAAAGGAGAGATTTAATTGCATTAAAAAATTTATACCCTTTACCTGCAAAATACCCTCATTTAGCGGATGGGTCTATTGCTCTTCAGAATTTATTTATTGTTAAGCACTCTATTGAAAATCTCTTATCTCAAAACAACACGCCAAGTTATGAAGATATTAAACTTATTGAATATCTTGGACGATCCTCACTGACACCCCATCCTCTACAATATAAAGCACTGCGATATGTTTTAAAATTTCATTACTATACCAGCGCACAATCAATATTAAATAAAAACATCATGATATTAGGTGAGGAGCTACTCTCTTTAACTGACTACTGTCGTCATGCACCACAATCTCTTATCTCTTCTATCGTCGAACGATATTTCTCAAATACGCAAAAAACTATAGATGCACTATTATCTGGTTATGCCCAGGTCTTAGAAGGAACCAGAATAATCGATCTGGATAATCCACAGATATTGCAATTCGATCCAATTATTCATTCATTAAGCATTGCCCTTACGCAATCTAAAAGCGTATACGAGCGCACACAAACAATACTCAATATTATTCAATGTCTATCATTATTTTCTTCGGCGATGAATATCTCTTATGCAATCTCTGCTGAGGATATTCAATTTTCTCTCTTTCCCAATCAGACTCAATTACAATTAAAAGAACTTGCCATGCTAGGTCAATGGCCAGAAAACACACCGCAATTACCAAATCTCTCTGATACGTTAATTGGATTATCTTTAGGACTATACCATCATCTTGAAGAGATAGGGAACCCAAAAGAATATTTGCAACATCTCGATCATATGATATATAACCAATACCCCGACCTGCATGTTAGTGGCAATAATAAAGAACATATTACCTTTCACTTTACAAAAACGTTAATACTTCTATTGCACCCTGCACTTTTGAATTCGAATACAAAAATTTCCGATCGAACAATGAATAAGATTATCAATTTCATAGGGATTATTACAACACATATAAATATCTATAAAGATATCGTCAGGAATCTGTATAAATTTTTACCCATTGCACTACTTCAAGAATATCGTTTTATTGATAAGCTTGTTTATCAAATCTTTGAGCAACAGCACTATGGACTGCTGAAATTTAGCACGAAGTGCTATGAGAAATACCGCATACAGCATACCATTAATGCATCAGATTTCCCTGACTTATTTAGTAAATTTACATCAAGCATTCAAAACTTCTTTTCTAAAAAACTCTCATTGGAAGCAACGCATCATATGAGTCATAGTCAATATCATGCGGATAGCATCTATAGATTTACGTGGGTGAGTTCATTTTTCACTATGATTACAACTTACCCCGATATACTTGATTCGGTTATTCAGTACTGTATTGCTCACTATACAGAAACTTATGGTGACTGGCTCGATTTGTTAGAATATAGTGCCCCAAAACTTTCACTAATCACACAACGCACACTTCTTAATCAGCTCTCTACATCAGCGGAATCCTTTGCTGAATACTATGTAGCTTTGTGGCTTGGCGATAAAAAGCCAAAACCGATTCAATTGCTCGTTACCGATTTAAGAAATTATAGTGAGGAATTGCAAGATACAATCATGACTGAAGATGATGAAGAGGAATTTTTTGTCTCGCTTTATGACGAAGTAAAAATTGCACTTTTCAACTATTACATTGAGAATTTTGAAAATAAAAGCAAAAGAAAAATATGGTATGAAATATTACTTAACCTTGATGCCTCCATATATCTCGATGCAATAGAAACCTTAGAAATCAATTCAGAATATCATAAACTCTATAAACTCCTTGAAGACACTGAATACGGATTAGCGAAACTTGGTTTATTTACACTCGATGACAATGAAATGCCAAATATTGAGCTTTTGTCCGATTTGTTAGGAACGGGGTTGATACAAAAAGCTCATCACGATGGAATAATCAGCCATGAAGATTGGAAAAAGATTTACTGCAAATATCTTAATGACTTCCAAAAGAACATCTCAAACGTATTTCTTGATGAAACAGACTTTATTATGATTTATGAGCATAAAGTTCGCGTAATGAAATATTTTCAAAAAATTCTGGCGATTGCATATACAGGACCATGCACAGAAGAGCGCACTATGCTGGTAAAAGCAATCATGCAATACTTTGAGAATATCCATCCTAACAAAACTCAAATGCTTGCTCTAAAATTAAGCTGCCTATCGCTCTGTGAAGCATCAGTAATTTCACAGGCTTTTATAGATGCTAAACAAAACATAACAAACATCATTGATCTTTTGGAAATAACAGCCATTAAATTGAAAAAAAATTCCGATCGGAAAATCAATGCGGCGCAATCTTTTATGGATATTTGTAGAGCACTGCAAAATTTTTGGATGGATAACATTAAGAAGTTGGACCATAAAGAACAAGACTCTCGATTGGTATCTTGGATTCATTCTTTAAAAAGCCTCATGGAGTACGCGCCTTGCGCAACACAATTAATTGATAACTATCTTGCACAACAAACCAAAAAAAGCGAACTCATTTTTTCCGATTTGTCCTTAACCTTTATCCACAGCAATTCTCTCTCTGCAACACCGGAAACACGAAGTCGCTCACACTCTCTCAGCCACAGTCAAATCTAGTCACTTGATATTGCAGTGATTATAAAGATTATCTTTAAAAATCACTGCAATAATTCTGTCATATTTTTCATCAACACAAAGAAACCATTTAACAAATAACGTCTTCATTTTTAAAAAATTATAAAAATTTATAAAATTTGCAGACAAATCAAGGGTCATTAACTATTCTGAGCATTAGGTTTCACCAAGTTTAAATAAGTTACTATGACCTTACTTACAGATTTAAAACGATTATCGCACAAAAACGATTTAGTTAAGATCGCCGCACTTCTTGAAAAGCACAAGGACTCGCCATTTGATAAAGCGATTTCATGGGCATGCGAGAAGGGCTATAGCACGATGATAGGTGCATTTTTAACTCAATCACCACACACGCTAGAATCTGAACCTCAAGCATGGATTGAAGGTTTTTTGCAAGCTGTTGAGATGAAGCACCTTGATATTGTGAAAACTTTATTATCACATGGCATGAATCCGAATGCTCAAACACAACATAAAGGACCAGCTATAGTGCTTGCCGTTCAGAACCAAGATATCACCATGGTCTCTGAGCTCCTTGCGTATCACCCTGATTTAAATTGTGCAGACCATGATGGACAAACCGCGCTGATTGCGGCATGTCAAAACGCAGATTGCTCGACAATTGTTGAACTGCTATGCACCTACCGTGCACAGGTCAATGCTCCCAATACAATTACAGGTCAAACACCGCTCATGCAAGCATGCCAAGTCAATGCAGCTGATACGGTACAGACTTTGATTGCCTATGGAGCACAGCCTAATCATCAAGAGTTTCAAAATATGATGACTCCATTGATGTATGCTGTTCAGTATGCTTCGCTCGAGGTTGTACGCGCTTTATTAAATGCCGGTGCAATTACTGATGCCAAAAATCATGAAGGCAATACCGCGCTTTGTTTAGCAGCGATTAAAGGAAAAACTCCATATGTTCATATGTTAATCGAGTACGGAGCTCAACTGAATCACGCAAACAACAATGGATATACTCCAGTAATGCTTGCTATTGAAAAATGTCGCATTGAGACTATTCAATATCTTGTTTCTGCAGGAGCGAACCTCTACAGTGCTAACAAAAAAGGACTACATGCATTTGCAATGGCACAATCTGTAGAAGATGAAGCTGCACGTGAAGCAATTATGACAATTTTACTTCCACGAGCACAATCTTCTTTTCAACGTTTCTTAAACCAGACTTTTTCTAAATTATTGAGTGTCTTTCGTTAAAGATGCTCCAATCCAAAGCATCGCTTTATGGTGAAAATCTAAATAACAATGATTATTAATCACCATAAAGCATGCTAATGGATCGATAAAATCTCCGATTGCACTGAGAATGAAATGATAAAAAACAATCACAGTTGCACGATCTTCATGATGACAAAAAATTTCTTGATATGGTAATAATTTTTTCTCATCTTCGCTGAGGCTGATTAGCAAATCGTATAATACGCCTGAATCATGCCATATTAATACAAAGCGACTCATAGATTGCTGCATTTTTTCAGGATATTGAATCGACTTACTCAAAAAAGATTCCAATTGCTGCTGAGGGATGCATTTCCAATGAGAATGTAATTCAATATCGGGCTCAATAATAACGTAGGCCAATCTACAAAGCTCTTCGCGCATTTTATGAAAATCTGTGTTATTCATCATGATAAAGATTCCTTCAAAAATCTTCTGTTATCTCTTAATCATAGATAAAAAGATGTTATAACTCCTTTCTTCATGAAGCCTCTCTATTCTGTAAATTGAAAATATTTATGCCGTGACTATAATCAGTTACAGATTCTCCTTGATGATGATCTTGATGAAATTTTTAATATTTTTTAGAGCATATATGCAGCGCACACACCAGAAAAATATGGAACATAATGATACTATCGAAGGAAGAACAGGTATAGAAATCACGATAAAACCCATTAAGGCACCACTCACCCTCTCTCAATCAAAGCACCCGTCTCATCACAATAACCACTCCACCCCCTCTCTAAAATAATTTTAGCAATTCCTCCAAGATCTGTGATTCTCTTGCATGCGTTACTTCTGATTGATTAAGATAAGATTGTCATTACTGTGATTGGATGAGGAGTTTATTTACATGGAGATACCAGCCCTATCTCTACGGTATTTTGATTCTGAAATGATATTTCATGCTCCCGCATGGAAGTTACTACCTGGCTCTGCCACACACGTATTAGGTCGTAATGGCGCAGGGAAAACGACGTATTTAAAAGCGCTGTTACAATATTTAGACAGTCATGAGGTGTGTTATATTGGTCATACACACCCTTTTCGTTTTTTTCGCTCGACTCATGATATAAGAATATTATCAGGAAATAGGCAATCAATCCTTCCCGATGTTGAGCAACTCGATCGGTATTCCCAAGGACAGCAAACCATCATGAGATTATTAAGTTGTTTGGATTTAAACAAGGCGGTTTGGATTTTAGATGAACCTTGGATTAACCTGGACCAAGACCTATCGCAAGAGCTGAATACACATCTTCAAAATCACCTAATGCAAGAAGGGGCGATTGTTTTTACATCACATAGCATGCCAGCTTATATTGAATGGAGGAACATACAATTTATTGAACTGCAGCAGAGTATTTGTGATGAATTTGAGTTTTCTTAAGCAACGCTTGATTCTTATTAAAGCTTTACTCTATTTTCGACTGCGTCAATATCTTAATTTTGCAATCCCTATTGTATTATTATGCCTATTATTAGAAAAAAGCTCGGAATTACCGCTGCTTTGTATCAGCTGGATTTATATGCAAGGTTCGACCCTTCATATTCAATGGGATTGGATTGAATGGTTAACATGGCATCAAAAATCATCATTATTTCTGGAATGTTTGATTATGGAGCATATTCTGATTGCAGGGCTTCTTGGTCTATTATGCGGCAGTGACTATCTTCTATGGAGCTGTATTTTTTTTAATTTGTTATGCTTAAAAACATTTTCTGATTTTTTAGGACACCATCATTTCTCTTATGGAATGGCGCAATCACTGACATATTTGATTACAATTCCATGGTTCATTATGATCATATCGACCATGAAGCAGCCCCATGGAGAGGTTTGGATTTTTTTAGCAAGTGCAATTTTCGCTACTCTTCTCATGATGAGCGGAGGAAGGCGACTGATGCATTATTGCGTATATCCATTTGAATGGAGTGAAAAGAAATAAATTATTTTTCTTCAATTTTTACGACAAAAAATACTCATAAATATTGGAGTCCAGAATCAATGCTCAACCTCTCTTCCAAAGAAGCATTTCTTTTGAATGTAATATCAAAGACCCGATCGAAAATCATACGTGTATGTGTATAATAATCGCATTCATTACCAAATGTGGTTTTATTACGATGCGTTTATCCGATCATATGTCTTATCCTGATGTCTTCCAACTCACTCAAATAGTATCTGCCTCTACTCAACAAGGATTCTCTCATGAAGAGTTATTCGCCATCAGTACGTCTTGCCAGAGAGACCAGATTCTTGCTGAGCTTTTAGAGAAATCCCCTCCTCTGGGAGAGGTTTTTTGGGAGTTGTGTTATCACTCATTTATCACAGCAAAAAAGAGAGGAATTTCTGACCAACTCGTCACAATATATAATAGACGTCATACTCAAACATTGGGATGGATTAACAATGAGTTTCCGACAAATACCTTATTAAAAAGTTTTTTTGACAATGCACTAACACAAAGTAAAGCGTTTTTGCGCAGTCCGCAAGGCCAAATTTGTATCCAAGAAACGTATGATAACATAGGCTATACACCATTTTCGCAGCCTATTAACGACCTAGAGCAAGCCCTTGAACAAATTATCGATTCACTCAAAGAATCTTACGATAATGGCACTGAAAATGCGCGGTATTTTCTGCGAATTTTTGGAGCTATCCAAGAACCAAGCAAATATTACAGTTTAAAACAGGATTTGATTATCCGTGCTCTCGCTCTCGTACATGCTGACTGGTACACAAAATCCCCTAACGATCATTTACATTCCATCACATCAATTTTTATGTGGCATTTAATTGAAGGGATTAGTAAAACAGCTGAAAGATTAAGATACTCAGATAAAATTGCACCCAAAGATTATGCATCTGAATTTATCGATCATAGCACATCTGGATTATTAGATTATCATGAGACATATGGTTGGCAACCAACATTTCATTTAAAACAAGCGTACCTGTACACAATCGATTATCACCCCAAAGCAGAAAATGAAATTATTTCTAGCATGTCAATGCAACTCGGTATTACACCACAGCACTGTGATTTTATTTTGATGTTATTAGGCCACACTCATCCCGATCATAATGGATTAAAAGTATTAGAAGATATTACAAAAAAATCCCCATTGATGCGTTTAGAGTCTAATCCTGCGAAATTCGAACATGTTACATTCCAAACAATCTTACGAAATAGCTACAATCAAAATCAGTATTATCCAATCGATTATTTAACTGATTATCATTATATTAAAGAGCTTCTTGCACTGTATTTGAAATACAGTCCTGTTCATCCTTCAATGTTACCATGTTTTGATAATCAGCTTTCAGAATTAATTTTAAACATTGATTCACAAGAAAAGAAACAATGGATTGCTTTATTATGCACTCAGCACGGATATACCCAATCTCTCAAAAAGCTTCTCGATACACAATCCTTAGATTTGAATTATACGTATCATTGTTTAAGCCGATCGCGAGGAGCCACCCTTTTAGATGTAGCTATTGAGCACGATCATGTGACAATTTTAGGATTGATTATGGAACATGCTTACAGATTTGGTGATGCTACTCCATATTTACAGCGCGCATTATTTACGGCACTTGAGTTCCAGCGTGAAGAGATTCTTGAATATCTTCTTAGCATTCAATTTGAATGTAATCGATCGAACGATAAAGGATATACAGCACTTCATCTTGCTGCACGATATATCAAAAATGAAGAGCTTTTATCTAAATTATTTACGCGGTTTAAATCGCAACTCAATATTGTGAATCTGCAGGGCGAAACACCAGTGCTATTAGCTCTATATCAGAAAAATCTCACAGCGTTTACAGAAATTATGAAACATCTTGATCAACTCGATTTAAATATTCACGCGAATAAAACAAGAGTTTTTGGAAATGATATACATTTTAGATTTCAAATTCAGCAAATCACAATCCACACCTTGATGAATTGGCCAATCGATCGGCAATATCGTTTTATCACGGCGAAAAAGCTTCTCACTCCTTTCATGGGATTATGTTTAAATCGATTAGACCATGAATCCTTAGACACTTCAACGGCATCCGTTGTGCAACATCTTGCCTCTCATGTTAGCACTCGCCTCACTTCGATCGTACAAGCCATTAAACAAATCAAGCGCCCCAGAGATCGAGCAGAGCACCTCAGAGCCTTAATGTTTTTTATAAATCAAGACTGCAATATACCAGTCATACTCACAACATTGCGTCAATTTAACAAAGCCGAGACTCAATCTCTCATTTCTGAAATACAAGTCATCAATGCAACAGAAATGCGCTTCGACAATATCAGAGCACTTATTGCAGAATATCAGCAAGATTTGACACAAAACCTTATTGCAGGGCCTCGCAGAAGAGCGCTGACATTTTCACAAGCATTTGTTGGAACGCAAGATTTCGTAGAAAATCGTCCTAATAAAAAGAAGAGTTAGTTGCCATTACATATTAAAAACAATATGTTATAATACATTAATCATTCAAATGACATGCCCGAAATTTCAATAACGGGCGTGTATATTCCTCATATTATTTATTAAGAAGTTATCTATTATGCTCCGATCTTACTCTCACTTCATGCGCTGGATACACACTCAACAAGCAAAAGAAGAGTTCATTGATTATTTAAAGCTTCAAGAATTCTTTTCAATACATCCGATTTTATTAAAATTTATTTCAACGCATCCTCCTAAAGGTTTTTTGAAATATTATAAAAGGGTACGTGAAGCTTATCTTGCAACACAACCAGTGCATGTTGAGGGTGATGTCCATATGGTCAATAATGACCCGATTGCTTCAGCATCTCGAAAACATACACAAGAAAAGATCGTACAATATTTAAAGACGCAAAAATTATCTCCAGCCGATCTGAAAAAAGGATTTATAGAGCATCAAAAAAACATCACTCAGTGCTTCCATAGAATCAAAAAAAAGTTATTTGAACACCTAGGAAGCGTTGTGCCCGAAAAAAATTTCGATGATTTTTCTGAAGATTTTCAAGATTATTTAGAGTATCTTTTTGGGCAATATCGAAATGGGTGTACTGGATATACGGTAGTTATTGGGTTTTATTTACAAGCTCTGGCATGTCGAGATTTTAAAGAAAGGGACTCCATGCTTTTGACGTTTTTTACAGGTTTAAATGATGGGCGCTTAGGATATCTTTATGACAGCGATAAATATATCAAATCGAATGATCAATTTTCTAAAGGCCGAGCACGCAACTGGAGCTGTATTCCTGGATGTGATGAAAGATTAACCGATCTGATTCATACATATTATACTTCGAAGGAATCTGTTAAATCTGCTAGAGCTCTATCGCAAGAGGAATCCCTATCATTGCCCGATCGGTATTATACCCACAGCGTATCTTGGGCGGTTACACCAAAAAAGCAAATCTCCACAATGCTTCTTGATGTTATGTTCTATGCAATGATGAATAATCGCTACTCCTGGAGTATTGCAGATAAGGCATATTGGGTTATTCATGCTAAGGCGCAGGATATTGATATTGCCGCTGAGAATCGAGCAAAAAACACGATTGAAGCCATTTTACTGCAAATCTCTCATGAGACAGGACTGACTCTGAGTCTCATGGACATATATCAAATCAATCACCCTTTTCTTTTCCGTCCATCGGCATATGTATTATCAATAGAGCAAAAACGCGTCATTCGTAAAAATAGTACGGCGTTATTTGGTAGTGTGATGCTTGAAATAGAGCACATGATTCAAAATTATGCATATCATCCATTCAAAAAACCCTGCTCTGAAGCACAATATGCAGCGATTCAAGAAGCGCTTTCGGGGCTTAATCATCACGAGATCAAAAATATCCTATGCATCCCATATGAAGAGCGTGAAGAAATTTTGATTTCAAGAACTCTCAGCATGGAAATTTATACAGCTCTCGAATCGGTATTACCTGAAGAAAGGGCTATTTTTCTTGAATCCGATCGAGAATATGAAACGTACTGTGATTGGGTAGAGCAGCTTTTAAACACAATGATTTTTGAGAATCAAAAATCTGATCTTATCAATATTCTCTCACAGCAATTTGCAACACACAGTCAGGCTCAAGAAGCATGTCAGCGATACATCCCATCTTTTAAACTCGACGATATCAATGCATATATTACGGAAAAATCCGATCGAGAGCTTGTAATTTATGACAATGAAATGAGCGAGTTTATTAGTACCGATCGGATTGAGTATGATGAAAAAAACTTAGATCGTTGGATTTACTCCGAGACACCTATTCAAGCGTCATGGTTAGAGCTCCTTAAAGACATTTTCAAAAGTCACGATCAAGAATTATATTCATTTTCTTATGAAATGATTATCAATCACTACATTCCATCTCGCACTCTTTCGGAATTAGTTTCCGAGCTTTCTGAACATGCATCAAATCTCATCACGATAGCAATGGAAATTCTTTCACAGAATCCAGCATCCGAGCAATGGCTATATGTCACGAGCCCCGAACTTATTTCAGTAATATTGGATAGAATGCGATTAGAAATTGATATTATTTTTTCAAAAGATCGTGATATCAATCAAGAGACAGGCACTGTATTATCTGCAATTTGCTACCCAACTGAGCACCTTTCCAAAGAACTCGCCTTAATGTTTGAAAATGCAATCAATCGCATCGAGCATGATTGCTCATCTGAAAAAGTTGCACACCGATCGATAATTCTTGTCAATCTTGCACGCTGCTTCTCTCTTATTGCTTCGTATTTCACAATACCACAATGTCAAAACCTGGTTGCAAAGCTTTTATCAGAATCTGATGGATCGTCAAGATATTTTACATTGATTGGATTAAGTGTCCAATCAGAGATGGCCGCAATGGCGCTTCGATATTACTCTGAAAATTTTTATAGATATTTTGAATCAGATTTTGTGAGAAGTTTAACTTGTATGATCAATAAAGATCGACACAAACAAGTCAAAGCTCTGATAGCAGGATACCTCACATCTCTTGGCAATCAAGCGCAATTACAAATCTTATGTCAATCATCATTCAAAGTGTGCATGGCATATTCGGAAAATGAATTACTCCCATTGTATCAATCTCCTATCAAATCTCTTTTATCAAAAGATTTAAATCAAAAACCCAATGAATACAGTGTTATGATTTTTTTGCAAAATAATCTTGTGACTGAAGAGCAAGTAACGCAAATTTTGATTTCCGCGATAAGGAAGAGAAACTTCAGAATTATTACAGAAATCTTAAAAAATCATGCGTTCTTAATCTCACAAGATCTGCTCGATAACATCATATTAGAAAAAATTAACTCCTTTCCAGAACAATACATTGACATGTTTCTTGGTCGCATCATAAAAGAAATACTCAAAGACCCTATTACACACATTAAACTATTATCAATCAGATCGAATGTTGTGTTATACAACATATTTCGAGGCTTACTCAAGCACTCAGAATTCTGCTCAACATTTACATCAAAAGAACAAGTGTTTGAGCTGTTAGGCGATTATTTCTTAGACATTCCTTTATTAAATCGCTCAAATGCCTGTATTTCAAAAATCTTTAGTCACGAAGACATAAGAATTCACCTTTTTCCTTGCTCGAAGGAATTAATTACTTATATGCAAACTCAAGAAGTTGATAGTATTGCACAGAAGTATCCTAATGTTACGATTTATATGGCTATTGCAATGATAAAAGAGGGTATTGTTGAAAATGTATTTTCGTTTCTCAAAGCAATCAACACAGTTACATACATGCATCAATATCATCCTGACACCCCTCTTCTGAGAAATGAACTTGAAAAAATGATTTCTCAAAAACAAGCATCGGCTAACTTAGGCTATAAGGCTTTTGCAGAAAGTGTTATGTTTTTAGCCCATCAATATGATGAAGACTTTCTAGATAATTCAATGATAAAAGCTCTTGAATATGTCTCTTCAGAAATTCAACAGTCGCCTTTCTTTATGGCAGAATTTTATGAAACACTTTGGGAGCATTCTTTTCAATCCAATGCAGCGTGCCTGACTGCACTTCAATCAATATTCAAAAAATCAATACAACCTATTATTTTTGAAAAACTCAAAAGCTTTTTTTCTAGCTCAACAGACTTAGAGTTATGCACACACCTCTGCTATACAAATAGCATTTTGCTTTCTACGCCTCAAATTACCGCGCTAGTGAAAATATTGCTCGATCGACATGATGAAAAAATAGTATTTCAGAGACTGTTATGCAATGATAGCCCAGAATTTTACACTCGAGTCCAGATCGTAGCAGCTTTAATAAGGCAACAAGATGTTCCGATAACCTTTATACAGACTCATTGTTCAACTGTTGTTCGTGTGATTTGTGAGTACATTGAAGCGAATCTGATAGATAGTGCTGTTTTATTATTTCAGAGAATCATTTTTAAAAATCAGGCATTATATGTTATGACATTGGATGAAATATGCTTATGTGAACCAAATGCCGTGTACAATTTCATTACACGCCTGACGCATAGTGGCTTCAACAAAATAGAAGTATTGATTCAATCCATTTTCTTCAGAGCATTAATGAATGATAATCGACCAATGCTGACAATGATCTATTCCAAATTCAATTCTCAAAAAAAACCTGATTTAAAAAAAATCATTATCGAAGATCTTGATAACTCTACTTTCTTGAGGAGTTTAAACAAACCGCTATTAGCACTCAATGTCGTCAGTGGTTACGGAGATCATATTACAACACGCACATATATCAATTTATTAGATCGGATTATTGATATTTTTGAAGAAAATGAGCTTATTGAAATCATCGAGGCAATGTTCACTCAATCAAAGCTCGAATATTTCTTTCTTCTCGCTCAAGAGTGTGAACTCAATCACATCTTCACGATCTTATGCCAATACCTTCTTGCAAAGCATCAAGAAAAAGCTTTTCGTGAATATTATAAGGGATATATCAGCCTTTTTTCACTAAATAAAACATTAGACAATGAGGTAATGGAGTATATTTTTGAATCCACAAAAAATATGCGCCAAGTATGCTTTGCTCAAGGTGAATCAACCTCTCTCTTAGAGGGTTTAGCTGAATACTGTTTGCTCACCCCACCCCTATCCAAGATCAAAACAATTATTGGATTTTTTGCAACTGAACATTCTAGCCTACCAGCAATCATTCATCATAAATGCCTCAATTTCTTTACTCAGTTTGATAGTCAATTTTTATCGAATGGGATACCGAACTCTTCTACAATGAGCAGTGAAAAAATCATTTCAAGAAAGATCGCACTTCTTTATGGCATAGATTATTATTTACCGAGTGATTTTCATTATGATCTTGGGGCTTTTACATCTAAAAGAACAAATCTCAACCCTGAAGATGTTCGCCGAACACTACCTTGGGTAGTACGTCAGAAAAATGATATTTTTATCCGTATCCTTCGAGATTTAATAAAAAACATTTCAGACCACACATCCGTGTTACTCCAAATATCATCGGATTTAACCCCTATTCTACTGGAGAAAATCCTAGAAGAAGTCACGCCGATTATTTGCAACAAACGGGGCATTTTTGAACCTGACAATGCGCTTATATTACAAGATATCATTCAGAAATCGATCGCTCAAAGAAATCCTGCAGTCCTTGAACTTTTATCGAAATGTTATAAGGGACAATATAAAGACACTATACAAGAGATGATTTTTAAGCATGTTGAAGAAATCATGTCTAATGAAAAAGTAAAGAGAGCACCGGAACCAGAAGAGTATGGAGCGTTATTAAAATTTATTTACAATTTACTCTCTCAAGAGGCCTGGTTATCCTTATGTACGATATTACTAAATGCTTATCAATATAAAGACTTTGTCATAGCGGCATCAGAACTAGACAAACCACAGCAAAAATTACTCACAACTCTCATTTTCAAAGAAAAATGCAACTCTATTCAAGAATATTACGATATTATTACGGAAACCCGCAAAACAAACATATACTTCTACCGCATACTTCTTGGAGAAACAGCGGACCTGGCTGCTGAAACATTTATTCATGAAAGAAATCTCTCTGAATCGACTCTCACCGCGGCATTATCTTACGGGTTCAAGCTTGCAAATCTCAGCGCAATTTTAGATTTTATAAAAAAAATTCAACCTAATCTTAAGCATATTGAGAATATGATATTGCACGCAGCTCGCACATTCATTGCAGAGCAACACATACAGCCCCCTGCGATTTCACAAAGCGCTAAACTGTTTGAACACCCTTCTCTCACAACGTATATTTGTGCAATAGTCCAATTTCAAAACATAGAGAGTGTCAAAGAACTCACCTTATATATTGCTCGCTTTTTAGAAAAAAATGCTATCATTGGCGCAATTATTCACCCATATACTCTCGATAGGTTGTCTATAAAGCAATATATTGCATCTTTACTCTATTCAACATGGAATGCCTATATTTCAGACCTTATAATATACTTAAATTATCAAGACACTCATTTGATTTTATATAGAGACGCCCTGGAAATTGGGAGAACTTTGAAGAAAGATTTGAGTCTCATGAGTGAACAAACTGCGATTGAGCACTGCCCATTTCTTATATATTTAATCAAAATGCAGGCTCATACCTTTATAATAAGCGGCATCAAAGATACTATCTCTGATTTATTAGTATGTTATTATAACTCCCCAGAAACATTTGATATTCTTTGCGATCGAATATTAGATTTAAAAGAGGCAAATCTACTTGCATCTTTTATTAAGAGCACCTATACACATTGGGGTTTGGTTATGCAGCTGCCAACTTTTTCCACTCCAACCTGGCAGAATAGAGTTCTTGACCACAGTATGGCACAAGCATTTAACATGTGTATTCATCTTGCTCTAGAGAATCTTACCGACCGGAGTGTTATTGAATTTTTTATAAAGTGCTATGGAGAGGATTTTATAATATGTTTATTCGATCAGATTCTTTCTGATGTCTGGGAATTGAACACCTCCCTGAAAACGGTTGTTCTCAAAAGAACGCAATTCTCTGAAACACCTTTAACGTATTTAACACTCTTGTTAAATACCGTGATTATCTTCGAAGAGCATCGCAATATTAGCCGAGAAGTCATTTGTGCAAGCTGGCATAAAGAAGGAGTTTCCTTACCTGCATTTGTTCAAGAAGGCTCTATTCTGGGTTGTGAGAGAGCGGTAGAATATTGTGCAAACGAATACTGCACAAACGTTGAAAAATATCTTGAACTTTTTCAATATCTCTCTGATAGGCTCGATCGCTGCGCTCTTTTATTCTTTGTGGAGCATTCACAAGAGAAGCGTAAAAATTTACTTCGTGAAGACAACCCTTTAGAGCAAGTTCGACTATTCACAGCATATATCGATGAAAATAAACTCTTCAAGTATCGCACAGTCTTAGAGCATCTTTCGCAATTCTTATTACCCAAACAAATGGATGCAGCGACGCCTCCTCGCGCTCTTCTTTTAAGCACTCCTGCGATGACAGAGAAAGAATCTCAATCCTCACCCAAAGCAAAGCTTTAAGCGAGCAATATTTCTTCCATTTGAATGGAGCATTGAAATGGAAGAAAGTCGCAATCAAAGATTCTACTCTGCTTATCAAAGAGGTGGGATTACACAGTCTTGACACAGAGCAAAAAAAAGCCTAAACCATTTATAGTTAATAAGGAAATATCATTTATGAAAAAATATTCTCTCCGTTCAAGAGTACTGCACTGGATGATTGCGCTGCTTGCGGTTGCTTTACTTGCTGGTGGTTTTTTTGGACAAACTATACCTATCGAAGAAAAAGCAGCCTTTTACAGCCCACATAAAAGTGTTGGCCTTACGCTTTTGGCCTTGATGGCTTTTCGTATTTATGCGATTCGCGCCGATGGATACCCTGAGCTTCCAGCGCAAGCAGCTTTATGGCAGAAGACACTTGCAAGAGGTGTGCAATATGGTCTGTATGGTTTATTATTGCTTCAACCACTTTCCGGCTGGGTAATGTCATCAGCCTCAGGTCATACCCCTGTATATTTTGGACTCTTTGCCGTGCCATTCCCATTTATTCATGACGCACCATCGATTGCCCACATAGCCCGAAATGTCCATGGAGTATGCCCTTGGTTAATTATTATGCTGATGGTGTTACATATTACTGGCTCAATAAAACATTACTTTTTCGACAGAGATAATGTCGTTCAAACAATGTTATAAAAAATATTTCTTTTCGCTTACCGGCTCATGCTCATCGCAATAACATGGGCCATATCCCACAGCTCGTTCCAATCATAATAATCCCGAAAATTTTTGAAAAAACAACTCAATCCTTAGCACAATAACCATCAGCAGCCATACTTGAATACATTGCTTTAGAGTTTTTTTATACTAAGGATGTACAATGAATCATTACTCTTCTCGAAAATTTCATGCGTTTGCTCTTTTCTCTCTTGGATACTGCGCCTCAGCATATGCCGCATCCTATACATTGAGCTCCAATAATAATAATCAGAATGTAAGCGCCACGATTGACATCACAACAGGAATGACCACATACGATCAGATTTTTATGGATAGTGAGATTTTATTTCAAGTAGACAATAACGACGTAACAAACGGCGTATCTTTTGGACACATCGGAACCTCATCAGCTTCGAACATGCAATTAGGGGATGGTTTCACTTTAAATGGAACCAACTCTTCATATCACCTTACATATAACGCCACAGCTCCAGCTCAAAATACTGCATATCAAATCAATCCTTTTATCATATTAACCAATTCTACAAATTTTTTAACACTTACAACACGAAACGGGTCTTCCATTACACTAAATGGACATGTCGGTGGCGCGGGGAATATTACTATTAGTAATTCGGATAGTTCGGGGGGAACCGGAACTGTTACATTCAATAATCCAACAAGCGCGCCATTTAACGGAACGATAACTACTAACACAAACACAACAACAGTTTTTAAGACTGGTGGTCAATTTGCTCCAAGCGCACTCGCTATAGGCTCAGGAAGTACTTTTGAATTACGTAGTGAAGGAGGGGTTACCAGCACACTTGGCTACTTATCAGGAATTGGAACAATAGCTTTATCGAACTCTGGGTCTTCCACTTCTTTTGTTAATATTACCGGATCGGGAGCAAGTTTTGGTGGATCGATGGTGATTTCACCGCACATAGAAGCGACTTACTCTAACACGCAAAATGCATTTGGCCCCTCCTCTCTTTCAGTAGATGCTGGAGGAAAAATGACAATTTCAGGGGGCACGAGCATCACAACAACAACTGTTTCTGGCGCTAACAGCTCCATTCCAACGGGCTTGCTTGTTCTACAACCGGTCAGTGGCACTACCCATCTCTTAAGTACACTCAATGGATCTGGTAATATCTCTATTAATGGTGCAGGCTCTGTTCAAGTGAATAATGGCTCGAATTACACTGGAACCATTACACTCACACAAGGCACATTGAATTTAACAAATCCAAGCACAACATTTAATTTATCAAGTGCACAAGGCACCAATACGAATATCACTCCTGGATCGAGCACATTACAATATTGGGGCAGCTTAGGATCGAGTGCAGGCACAATCAGTTTTAGCCCCTATAACAATTATGCAACATCGATTGTTATAAATAGTGCGCAATCAAATTTCACAGGAACACTATCGATGGGTACATCTACAACGCTGAGTCGAGGTGTCTCTGGTTCTTTAGGTACTGGAACAAATATTGCGCTCAATGCCGGGTCTATCCTGAGTCTTGGATCGAGCAATCTATCCGTTGCAAGCATTTCTGGTGGTACTGCTGGAAGCTCAGGTGTAAGCACTAGCCAAATTACAGCAAGTGGTAGCTCAACAAACTTAACAGTTGGTCCAACATCAGGAACAGTGACATACTCTGGAACAATATCCGGTGTGAATCAATTGGAAATGAATGGAGCAGGTACATGGGCTCTTGCTAACACAACAAACTCAAATAGCTGGACTAGCACAAAAGTAACAAGTGGAACCCTTGCATTATCAGGAGTCAATGTACATCCAAGCGCTGCAAGTATTAACATTGGGTCAAGTGGTACTCTTGCAGTCAACGCGAACCAAATAGCAACAGGACTAACTGGATCGGGAACCTTAGCAATCGGTTCGAATACACAGCTGACATTAAATAGATCTACGAATAGCTTCTCCGGAACCGTTACCGGCGGTACAACATCAACCATTGCGATTACGCAAGGAACCTCGGGCGCTGCATCTAATTCTCTCACTCTGAATGGTAATATCAGTGGAATGGCAGGAATATTCTCAGTGCCACAATACACATCATTGCTCATTGGAGGCTCTTCTACAGCAACATTTGCAAGTTTAGGAGGGAGTGGAAGCACACATGGAGAAGTAATATTACAAGGATCGGGAAGTTCAGGGCCGAGTATCACCATTACAGACCCATCAACCTTTGCAGGGCAATTTTCTATCGATAATTTATCGACTTTAACACTCAATAAAATGCCTACCTCCTCATCTTCAATTACAAATAACAAGACTCTCAATCTTAGCCTCACAGGAACAAGTAATACTTATGGTGGTTCAATTTCATCCGGCGGGGATAGCTCAAATCTGAACATCACAAGTGGAACAATAACGTTTAATGCAGCTCAGGGTCAATATTTAGGCACTGTAAATATTTCATCAGGCGCAACAGTTAAGTCTGGAGTCTCTAGTCTTTTTTCAGCATCCAAAACCATTGAGGTAAGTGGCACTCTTGATTTACAAGGTAATTCAACGACTTTAAAGAGTATTACTGGAACAGAAACAAATGGTGAAACGATATTAGGCTTTAGAGACACCTCAGTCACACCAAATACAACCACAAATGGCTCACTGACTCTTAATCCTACTGAATCGAGCTCATACAGCGGAAAAATCACTGACCCTACAGGCTGTGCAAGTACAGTAAATATTAATATTGCTAGCGGAGTAACTTATACACTCTCTGGTAATAATACATATGGTGGAGCAACAACTGTTACAACAAGTACAAGCTCTCCCACAACGGCTGGAGTTCTTGCTATTGAAGGGAACTCAGCTATTCCTTCAACAACAATATTAAATATTAACTCACATGGCTCGGTGTCTCTGACCAACCCAAACAACCTAGCCAACTATACAGTTTCAACTTCAGGTCTCACTGGTGATTCATCTGGAACGCTATCACTCAGCAATAATAATTTCACAGTGACATCGAATCAAACAGCAACATATGCCGGTGCACTGGTCGGATCGAGCAATTCTACCTTTAGACTCAACGGTAGTGGTAATTTAACACTGAGTGGAAGTCTTGCATCAATGACGGGTAGATTGAGTGTTGGTGACACAGCGACATTAACGCTCAAAACCTTACCTGCAAGCGCTGCAACTTTACGAACAGAATCAACCGGAAGTACAATTCTTTTTGATACATCTGCCAATACAATTACCATCCCCAATACAGCAGGTGCTGGATTGATTACCGGATCGGCCAATGGTACTGTCAAACAATCCGGATCGAATGCTTTTACAATTGCTAAAGCTTTAACTTATGCCGGACCGACAGTTATTGCAGGAAACACGGTCATTTCAAACGTTAACCTATCAACGTCATCAATCACTGTTACAGGAAACGGATCGCTTACATTCCAAGGTAACGATGCATCAACTCCTTGGACAATCAATACTCCACTCCTAATTAATGCCACTTCAGATAATAATGCATCCGCAGCAATTAATGCGATTTCCGGCCAACAAATCACGATTAATAATCCAATCACTCTAAACGGAACTACTATAACCACGAATGGTGTTACAACCCTCTCTAAATCAGCAACATTATCTTTATCTGGTAATATATCAATCGCAAGAACTCAACTACAGGCCCAAACAACAACTTTAACCTACGGATCATTAATTATCGATCCAGCAGCTGATGTGAAAATTAATAATGCAACATTAGCCCTATCTGGCGCTAACACTCTTTCAGGAAATATTAAATTCTTAAATAGTGCAATAATTTCAACAATCGGACTCCCATTCTCCCCAGCAGCATCCCTATCCAAACTTTCTTCCAGCACTGCGACAACAGGGATTATTCTCAGTGATACCTCTACGACATCAATATCGCTCGATCCAGATCTGAATTTAAACCTTGGAATATCTGGAATCGGTAGCCTTAATATAGGTGGAGCAGGATTACTACGATTGAGCTCAACTGCAGAGTACACATATACAGGCACAACAACAGTCGCTGCATCAGGAAAACTGGATGTGTCGAGCAACTTTAATCCAAGTGCACCAGTTATCTTAGGAGCTCATTCGAGCACTGCAGGATTATACTTATCTCCAGACTCTCAATCTACATTAAATAATCCATCAGTATTTTCTTTTGATATTGAATCTACCTCCTATAATAGAGGATCGATTTTCATTAACTCAGGATATGCTCAACTGACTGGAAATGTTAGCCATGGTCAAGCAGGTTCTCTAAACACAGCACAAGGATTAACTTCAATTCTTAGTGGTGGAAAACTTATTATTGGACCATCATTCACAAGTGGAGCCCCTATTACACTAGCAGATGCAACCAGTGAGCTTTATATTTCTGTACCAGAAGGCGATCAATATATTCTTCAAAATAACATCTCGGGTGGGGGTCGTCTTTATAAGGTGGGAGCTGGGGATTTAATTCTTGCTGGTGATTTTACTCGATATAACGGGCAGGGATTTAGTATTCTAGATGGAACAATTAATTTTCAAACCAACCCCAGCCTGAATTATGCAGTAACAGGCGCATTCTCGATTACGACAAATCCGTCGGAGTTATGGATTTTATCAGCAGATGATTATCCAATTGATTTCCAGGGAACAATTACAAGTGTTGCAAACTCTCGCTTTCAACTACAATCTTTTGTTGAAAACAACATGATGGAAATTCACGCAATCAACCTTTCAGGAACGATTGATATCAAAGTGACAGATGACCCAAATTTACCCAATCCAAACCCAAGCGCCGTGGGTCTTTTCACGGTAGACAATTTAACAATTAATTCTGGTGGAACAATCAACTTCCTTTTTGACCAAGCAAGCGAAGGCCTCAGCATCCCAATGCTTAGCTATAACTCATTAACTCGTGCTCAAGGTGTTATAGGCTCTTACCAACTTTTCCCATTTAATCACTCTGCTGCCTTTGCCGGCAGAGAATATAAATTAATGGCGGTGGCAAATGCATCAGCAGACGATCTTGAGTTTCTAAGCTCAGTTGCAGAAAGCTTAATTGCACCTGGTGGCTTCTCATTTACGACACAGTTACTAAATGCGTCAGGTAACTCACCTCAGATAGGAGATACAGTTGTTCTTTCCGTTTTACTCACAAAAACAATGTCAGAAAATTTCCTATCCACCATCTTACCAAATGCCTCAGCAGGATTATTACAATTCTTCAATACACTCCAAAGCATTGGACTGCGATCGAATAATATCGCAGCACAACATACTGCAACAATTGTTGAGAGTATCACCACGGACTCTGTACAAGATGTTATTAACGGATTACTTCCATCCGGTACGCATCAAAATGCTCGCGCTATTTCAGCGGGACATGGCTCTAGCACGGGACGCTCTATGTTGTCACACAATAATCAAGCAAGTGCAAAGAATACCACGCTCCTTGGAAAGTTTGGTCCAATTAAGAAAATACAAACCAACACGGTAAGAAAAAATAATATCCTTAATAAATTAAGTAATAAAAACATGCTAGAAAATGGAGGTCTTACAAGCCCAACATTAAGTGATTATCTCGATGGCCTTCAAATAAATGGATATTCTATTTCGGCACAAACAAGCTATGCTCATCAGCATATTGTGAGTGATATTGAAAATAATCCAGATTCAAATGCTTCCACATGGAGCGGAGCTGTAGGGGTCTCAAAAACTGTTGCGCAGTATTATAACGTTGGTTTATTAGGAGAGTATCAGTCCCGCAATGTTCAATCCTTACCAAACAGCATGAATAAAACCTCTCATACAAAAGAAGATATTCATACTGTAGCTGTTTTTGGACTCTATGAACAACCAGAAGCGCACCCATTCTATGGGTATGGATATATTGGATTTAGCAAGCATCATTACAATACAACACGCACCTGGAATCAAGCTCTATATCAAAACAATACAGTAACTTACGATAATTACACAGCTACTGGAAATCATAATGGTTATGATACAACTGTTAATATTGAAGCAGGATATACACACCAGGTTAATGAAAAACTCAAATTAAAGCCATACCTTGGCTTTGAAACAATTCACTTACATGAGCTTGCTTATGCTGAATCGTCATATGATACAGCAACACTTACTGCAAATGAGTATGGAAATTATAATTACTCAACCACTTCCATTAAGAACTCTCAACATATCGGAATTCAAGGACTCCAATCTGTGACGTATGATAAAGGCTCTGCAGAAATTGCTTTAAAATTTGGTTATGTCAGAGAGAAAAATGCAAATCGCAATGCAGTATCATATTTCTCATACTTATATGACCTTTCAGAGCAAATTCCCGTTGTTCAACCTAATAACACATACCATTCTCTTGAGGCCAATTTAGAGATTGATGCACTTTATGGTGAGAATTGGGCGCTTGCAGCGAGCTACACAGGTAAGTTTAATAAATATGAAACAAACCATACAATAACACTAGTGGCTGAGTATTTCTTATAATAAACAATCAGACTGCAGTAAAAAGGGGATATCACATCCCCTTTTTATTTTCATAAGAATACAGATGTATATTCACTCTTCTTGCATTTGACTTGCACACAAGAATTAATGTAATATATTGAAATCTATAGCAATAAAAATAGACAATGAAGATAGCACATCTCAATAATTTAAATCAAATCGCTGGCGGCGATGTTGTCAACCCTCAAGAGCCTCCTTATTTCACTGGGTTATCCAAGTATGGTGCATCGATTTATGAAAAAATGTATCGTATACGAGATTTGGGAACCGGCAGAACGATAGATTATACAAGAAATATTGCGTTCATTGATGGACAATCGCAATATGATGAAACTGGAATTGCATCTCGCAAACACAATCAATATATGCAAGGTCTTGTGGTTGGGGCAGGCATTGGACTGTTAACTACACTTGGCTTTTTAAAGCTTTCCTGTTTGTAATAGCGAGGTATTTTAACATGAATAAAATGACATTAGAGCAATACATTTCTACTTCAGCAGGTCAAGATTCTGTAGGTAATTTGCAATATCTTATGAGTCAAAATGGCGAACATATCTATGGACCACGATCTTTTGCAGTAGGACAAAAACCGTTTCTTTTAAGTTTAGGCGATCATGAGTACTCAATGGAAGCAGATATGATTGATTCCAATGGAAAACGCACATGGTTACCAAATGCTGAAGTATTTGACGCAAGAGTCGAGCGTTCAATTAATCAAGCTTTCTATCCAGGAATCTTACATGGAGCAGGAGTAGGATTAGTTTTAGCACTCTCTTATCGTGCAATGGTAGGACGTTTTTACTAAAAACACATCCAACCAAGAATCTTATTAACTACGCCAAGGCATTCACTGATGCAATCACTCTATCATAGCGATAGAGTGGCCCTTGAACAGTCCAATCAGATGCAAGAATATAACTTGCAGGTGGCTGTTCGATAGGATAAAAATGATACGGTGAGCTATCAAATTTATTTAATACAACACGATTGGGATATTTTTCCAAATCAGCTAATCCATTTTTTCCATCATAACTCACTAGCACAATGGTGGAGAAAGTTTGCTTTTTTT
>VGTX01000003.1 GCA_016874315.1 Gammaproteobacteria bacterium
CCAAGACCACGCTGAGTGATCTGGTCGCCAAGCCACATTAAAACAGATGTTCCAGTAACAAATGTTAACAACACCATGACAAAATCAAATGTCGTCGGTACCATCAAAATACCGGATGACTGTAATAATCTAATCATACCGATGGACTGTGCTGTCGCAAATACTATGGCCGCAGCACGTGTATAATACGCAATTTTAGCACGCCCACGCTCGCCTTCTTTTTTTAGTTGTTCAAAAGGAGGGTAGAATGTCGTCATAATTTGCACAATAATCGATGTTGTAATGTATGGCATGATTCCCATTGTAAACAATGACAATCGCG
This sequence comes from Gammaproteobacteria bacterium, assembly GCA_016874315.1. Classification (GTDB taxonomy): domain Bacteria; phylum Pseudomonadota; class Gammaproteobacteria; order Berkiellales; family Berkiellaceae; genus LLD-282. The sequence continues at coordinate 323 of VGTX01000003.1, forward strand.
ACAATGCTCCACCTGACAATGTGTTGAATAATCCAAACAAATTGCTATCTGTCGACAGCAATCTTGCAACCTCTGCCGGATTCGCTCCTGGCACAGGAATAAACGACCCAATTCTATACACAAGGAGCGCAATGAATATGTATTTAATTTTTCCAAAAAGAGCTGAAAACCTTTGAAATTCCATAACTACACCCCTTGTATATCGTATTGATTATTCGAGTTTACTCTTCTACAGTTTCTTCTATCACTTCAATAACAAAGCTCTTAGCGTTTGCAGTTGCATATAGCCCCTGGATTTTACGCTTTGTCTCGATAGCACGGTCAAAAATAATTCGAACACGTGTTGTATCTTGTCTGATAAAATCAGCGGCTCTTAGAACATCTAAGTTAATTGTCCAATCTTCAGGAAAATACTCAAGCACGCTGAGTCTAATTTCTTGTGTATGAATATTAACTTTGGAGTGGAATCCGCGTTTTGGTATACGGCGATACATAGGCATTTGTCCGCCTTCAAAGCCTGGAGAGACTTTTCCGCCAGCACGTGCGCCTTGTCCTTTATGTCCGCGACCGCAAGTTTTTCCTAGACCCGAGCCTACACCGCGCCCAACTCGTTTAGGAGCGTGGCGAGAACCTGTGGCTGGAGAGAGTGTGTTTAAATACATCATGATGAAACCGCCTCAACAGATACAAGATAACGAATTTGATTGATCATTCCAACATTTTCTGGAGTTGCCGCAACAACGACAGAATGTCTAATGCGACGCAAGCCAAGGCCGCGCGCGCATTGACGATGGGAAGGAATGCGTCCAATCAAGCTTTTGATAAGAGTAACTTTAAGCTGATTCATTCGATGCCTCCTCGGAGAGCTCGTGTCCAAGAATGTGCGACACTGGAAGTCCACGCTTCTCTGCAATATAGAATGGTGATTGCATTGATTGTAATGCTTTGAATGTTGCATGCACAACGTTCATTGCACGTGTGGAACCGAAACACTTCGCAGAAATATTTTGAACTCCTAGAACTTCAAAAATAGCGCGCATTGGGCCCCCTGCGATAATTCCCGATCCTTGAGCAGATGGGCGAATTGTCACTTTGGTAGCGCCATGTGATGCTTCAAGCTCATGAAATACAGTACCTTTATGCAAATGTACACGAATCATGTTCTTTTTAGCCATTTCAGTAGCTTTACGGATAGCTTCTTGTACTTCTTTAGCTTTTCCACGACCATATCCAACCATGGATTGTCCATCACCTAGGACAACAACAGCTGCGAAACGGAAATTACGACCACCAGCAACCACTTTCGCGGTACGCATAACGGTAATCAGCTTTTGCTGATATTGTCCGTCTTGATTATCTTTTGAATTTGAACGATGTTGTTCTGCCATAATAATTACACCTCAATTCCTTCTTCGCGAAATGCCTCAACAAGGGCTTTTACGCGACCATGGTATGCAAATCCAGAACGATCGCATGCAACTTTTGTGACGCCTTTTTCACGCGCCTGTTGAGCAAGAGCGCGTCCAACAAGGGCTGCTTTCTCTTTCTTTGTGCCTGCTGTTTCTTTTAATGTCAAGGTACTTGCATGCGCTAGTACTGTGCCACCATCAAGAACCATACCATAGATATGTTGCGAGCTTCTATGAATCGTTAACCGTAAACGCCCGATTTGATAATACTGACGCTTAATAATGTGTCTTGTTTTTGCCGCTCTTCTCAAGCGAGCTATTTTCTTCTCATGCATAATTTAACCTGCTTTATTTTTTCTTCTTGGTTTCTTTCAAGACAAAAACTTGACCTTTCTCGAAAATACCTTTTCCTTTATAGCGGTTAGGCTTTCTTAAGCGGCGAATTTGCGCTGAGACTTGACCAAGCGCCTGCCGGCTAATTGATTCCAAGGAAAACGTCGTTGGATTTGTAATCTTGACCAATACATTTTCTGGCAGCGTGTACTTTACATCATTAGAAAAGCCTAATTGGAAAGTAAGCACTGTTTTCCCTTGTTCAACTTGACTTGCAACTTTAAAACCAGTTCCTTTAATTTCGAGGTCGACTTTAAAGCCAGTTGTAAGTCCTACAATCGCAGAACGAGATAGCGAAATTGCAGTTCCCAAACGTTGAGCATGGAGACGCTCTGAACCGGTGGGGCTGAATGTCAAAATATCTGACTCAACAACTGCTTCAAGCAATGCTGGATCGAAAACAACAACAAGATCTTGATTACCACGATTAAATACTACCTTGCCTTCTGGCTGGACAGTAACTTTTAATCCTTTAATATTGAGTGGTTGTCGCTCTAACCGTGTTAACATTTGTGCCATGACGGTTCTCCTCAATATACTTCACATAATACTTCGCCACCAATACCCACTTTACGAGCGGATTCAGCAGTCATAACGCCTTGGGATGTTGTCAAAATACTAATACCTAAGCCGCCAAGAACTTTTGGCAATGCATCTTTAGATACATAATACTGACAAGATGGCTTCGAGATACGGTTAATCGCATCAATGACTGGGCGATTATGGAAATATTTCAAAGCAATAACAAGGGTTTTTTTAGCACCTTCTGTTACGACATCATAATCTGCAACATACCCTTCTTCTTTGAGTACACGCACGATATCGATTTTTAATTTTGATGCAGATACAATCACGCCTTTCTTTTTAGCACGTTGCGCATTACGAATACGCGTTAATAGATCTGCAATAGGATCTTGTAAACTCATGAGATCGCTCCTCTTACCAACTGGACATCACAAAGCCAGGGAGATACCCCTCCATGACCCAGCTTCTAAACAATGCGCGACAAACGCCAACTTTCCGATAAGTTCCACGTGGACGTCCATTAATTGGACAACGATTACGACCGCGAACCACACTAGAATCTCTCGGCATTTTTTCAATTTGAGCAATAATTTTTAATTGTTGCTCAAGATCACCCGAAGCCTCTACCAACTGCTTTTTCAAAGCTTGACGCTTGTCATAAAACTTCTTAATCAAAGCTTCTCGGCGGATATTGCGACGAGTTTGGCGATTTTTACGAGTTTTCGTTGTATTCATTTCATCAATAATCATGCCGATTCTCCAGTCGATTGTTGTTTAAGCACTCCACGGAATGGGAACGAAAACGCCTTTAACAGCTCATAAGCATGCAGATCGGTGCGTGCAGATGTTACAATTGTAACGTTCATTCCTGAAACGTTTGGATCGAGTTCATCAAGATCAAGTTCAGGGAAAACAAGCTCTTTGAAAGAGAAGTTGAAATTACCACGACGATCGAAGCCGTTGACATCAACTCCACGGAAGTCACGCACACGAGGTAATGTAATGTTGATCACGCGATCAAGAAATTCATACATGCAGTTTTTACGCAATGTTACTTTCACGCCAAGTGGCCATCCATCACGGATTTTGAATCCTGCAATAGATTTTCTTGCTTTAGTAACAACAGCTTTTTGTCCTGCAATACGTGATAAATGATCGAGAGCTGTTTGGACAATTTTTTTATCTGTCGATGCATTGCCAACACCAATGTTTAAGACAACCTTTTTAATTTCAGGTATCTGCATAACATTGCTGAGATTCAATTTTTTTTGAAGCTCAGGAGAGACAGTATTTTTGAAAAATTCTTTTAAACGGGCCATGGCTTATTAATCCTTATTCTTACGAATTGACTCATGCGCAATGCGCTCGCCAGTTGATTTGTATTTTCTGAACTTTTGACCATTTTCGATATCATATCGAATTTTATCTGCGGATTTCGTTGCAGGATTGTAAATGGCAACGTTCGAAGAATGCACTGACGCTTCGATTTCGATACGCCCACCAGGACGTCCGGTGCGTGGATCTGGTTTTTGATGCTTAATGACCAAATTACATCCAGAAACAAGGTATCTTAATCCTTCACGAGTCCGAATCTTTTTACGCAATGTCCCGACGCTGTTTTTGGAGCGCCCAGTTGTAATAATAACCTGATCGCCGATAAGAAACTTATCGTGAAGAGGAGTGGAGAGGTTTTTCTCGATTTGTTGTGAACGGTTCATATGTTTCACCCTTAGAGAACTTCTTGCGCTAATGAAATAATTTTCATAAATTGACCACGCAATTCTCGAGTTACTGGCCCGAAAATACGTGTTCCAATCGGTTGACGCTGGTTATTAAGAAGCACAGCAGCGTTTCCATCGAAACGAATTACTGTACCGTCTGCTCTGCGAACTGCATTTCTTGTACGAACAACTACAGCAAAGCAAACATCGCCTTTCTTGACTTTTCCAGTTGGAATGGCTTCTTTAACCGCAACACGGATAATATCTCCTATCCGAGCAACACGTCGCTTCGATCCTCCAAGGACTTTAATGCACTCAACTAAACGAGCACCGGAGTTATCCGCGACTTCTAATCGCGTTTGAGTTTGAATCATAGCGTTTCATTCCCTTATTGTTGTTATATCTTAGGCCGAGCAATAAATTACCGCGGCCCATCTCATGAGGAATATGAGTTAAATCAAATCACCAAATTTATTCACAAATCTCGACAAGTTCCCAAGATTTTGTTTTTGAATGTGGTTTGCAAGGACGAATGGTTACGATATCACCAACTTTTGCTCGATTTTCAGCATCATGTACAGTAAATGTCATTGTTAACTTCAAGACTTTCCGATAAATCGGATGAGCTTGAAGTACAAGTGTTTGTACTTTGATAGTCTGACGTGACGAGCAGCGTGACACAGTACCTTTCAAAACCTTAGTAGCTTTTGATTTCTCAGATTGTTTCAAATCCGTTGTCATACTGACCCCTTCTCTGTAAGTTGACGCTCTTTTTGAACTGTTAACAAACGAGCAATTGCTCGGCGCACAGCGTTAAAAACAGCGGTATTCTTCTCTTGCCCTGTCTTTTTCAACAGGACTAAAGCGGCTTTCTTCCGATACAATTCGGAAAGTTTTGCCTGAATTTCTTGGTGAGACAATGCTCGAATTTCATGTGCGTTCATATCTCAATATCTCTATTGTTCATCAATCGAACTTTTTTGTACGATTATTCTAACTCAAGCAGAAAAAAAACTCTAGAAAATCTACAGTTATCCTTCAACAATCACTGTAGATACAGAAAGTTTTGCGCTCGCCAACTGTAATGCTTCTTTAGCAATTGCTGGATCGATTCCACCAATTTCATAAAGAACGCGTCCAGGCTGAACTAACGCTACCCAATATTCTACGTTCCCTTTTCCGCTCCCCTGACGCACTCCTAGTGCTTTTTGAGTGATCGGCTTATCTGGGAAAATTCGAATCCAAATTTTCCCACCTCTTTTAATTTTCCGGTTGATAGCACGACGCGCCGACTCAATTTGACGTGCACTTACACGTCCATGACTTGTCGCTTTAAGAGCTACCGATCCGAAATTTAATTGATTACCTGCTAGCGCTAACCCACGGTTACGTCCTTTATGGGTTTTGCGGTATTTTGTTCGTTTTGGCTGTAACATTATAACACCTTCAAATTAGATCGAAACAGACTCTTTATCTAGCACTTCGCCCTTATAAATCCAGACTTTAACGCCAATAATTCCATAAGTCGTTTTTGCTTCTGCGATATGATAATCAATATCTGCACGTAATGTATGAAGAGGTACTCGACCTTCGCGATACCAATCTGCACGAGCAATTTCAGCTCCACCAAGACGGCCTGATACACAAATCTTAATCCCTTCAGCACCCAATTTCATGGTGTTACTTACAGCACGGCGCATTGCACGGCGATACATAACACGGTTTTGAATTTGCTCTGCTACAGATTCTGCAACAAGTTTTGCATCAAGCTCTGGCTTTTTGATTTCTTCAATGTTGATATGAACAGGAACGCCCATTAATTTGGAAACATCCGCTTTCAAACGTTCAATATCTTCACCTTTTTTTCCAATCACAATACCTGGGCGTGCAGTGCAAATACGGATAAGTGCATTATTCGCTGGTCTGTGAATATGGATTTTTGAGATCATTGCACCAGGATAGCGCTTCATAATGAATTGACGCACCATCATATCTGAAAATACAAAATCAGGATAATCTTTTGATTTTTTATACCAGCAAGATTGATGCTTATAAATTTTTCCAAGTCGAAATCCGACAGGATGAACTTTCTGACCCATGATCTCTCCCCTTATGACAACATCGGTGATGTAGTGCCGCCAATAACAATCGTTACATGGCATCGTCTTTTCAATATTTGACGCGAACGACCACGAGCCGCTGGCTGTACACGCTTCAATCGCATACCGCGATCAACTTGCACAGTTACGATACGTAGATTGCCTCGATCTTCATTGCCATTGTTTTCTGCGTTTGCAACAGCAGAAGTTAGCACTTTAGCAAGGATTTTCGCGCCTTTTTTGGGAACAAAATTGAGTAGATCGAGAGCTTCACTCACTGGGCGACGCGATAGCTTCAAATCGTTAACAATTTTTCGCATTTTCTGATCTGAAATCAGAGCATTTTTACATATAGCTTGATATTCCATAACACTCTCCGTAATTACTTCGTTTTTCTATCGTCTGAGTGACCACGGAATGTACGTGTTTTTGCAAACTCACCAAGTTTGTATCCCACTAGATCTTCAGTCACAAGAAGTGAAATGAAGTCTTTTCCGTTATGAATCATCATCGTTACCCCAACAAATTGAGGAACGATGGTTGAACGACGAGACCAAGTCTTGATAACAATACGACTAGATTTATTCGCAGCTTTTTCACGAGCTTTCTCGACTTTGGCCACAAGTTTTGGGTTCACATAAGGACCTTTTTTAATTGAACGCGCCATATTTTTTTCTTCCTCTTACCCTTTCTTCGCTAAATGACGAGAACGTACAATCATCGAATTATTCTTATTACGACGCGTACGACGTCCATTTGGAAGTCCTTTTGCTGAGCAACGTGGACGTCCACCAGAAGTTTTTCCTTCACCACCACCAAGAGCGTGATCAACAGGGTTCATCGCGACTCCACGTACAGTTGGGCGAATACCCATACGACGCTTACGACCAGCGGTTCCAATAACGCATAGGTTATGATCAAGGTTGCTAACTTCACCAATCACTGCACGGCAGTCAAGACGTACTTTACGCATCTCACCACTGCGAAGACGAACAACAGCATATTGACCTTCTTTTGCAAGAAGTTGTACAAATGCTCCTGCAGATCTTGCCATTTGAGCGCCACAACCTGGTTTAAGCTCGATTTGGCAAATAACTGTCCCGATTGGAATAGATCTCAATGGAAGGCAGTTTCCTTCTTTAATTGGCGCGCTAGGTCCGGAATAAATGACATCCCCAACTTTCATCTTAGAAGTAGCGACAATATAACGACGCTCTCCATCTTGATAGCATACTAGCGCAATATGTGCTGTACGATTTGGGTCATATTCAATGCGCTCAACTTTTGCTGGAATATCATCCTTCAAGCGTTTGAAATCAACAATACGATATAACCTCTTAGCTCCGCCTCCACGGTGATTTACCGTGATATGTCCATGGTTGTTACGTCCACCTTTTGACATGCAAGGCTCAAGAAGTTTTTTATATGGGGCGCCTTTGTAAAGATGGCTTGTATCTTGCAATACCATCCCACGACGACCACTTGTATAAGGTTTACAATATATCAGTGCCATAGTGACATCCGTCCTTTAAGAAATAAGTCCATCAAGCGAAATCTCTTGATCGGCATGAAGCGTTACATATGCTTTTTTTGTAAGTCGACTGCTTGTGTGTCGTTGTCCTGGGTGACGTACAACATTGTGCTGTATGCAAGTGCGTACAGATTGTACTTTCACATTAAAAAGATTTTCGACAGCAGATTTTACTGTATGCTTAGTTGCATCACGCTCTACTTCAAACACATATGTTCCTGCTTGTTGTTGAGATTTTTCTGTATTAATTAATTGTCTCAAAACAATACGTGGATTTAAGTTGGTCATACAAAGCTCTCCTCAACTTCTGAAATCGCATCAGGATGAATCACAAGCATGTCATACTTTAATAGCAATACAGGATTTAACTCATCAGGAAGGACTACAACAACATTTTGCAAATTGCGTGCAGCAAGTAGTAGGTTTTCTTCAAGATCTGGAACAACAATTAACGCTTTTTTCTCAATATTATGATCTTTTAACCACGTTAATAATGTTTTTGTCTTATGATCTTCAAGATTGACACTAGCGACAACAACGCGGGATTCAGAACGAAGCCCTGACAAAATTGAACACATAGCAAGACGATACATTTTCTTATTAATTTTTTGGAAATAGTTCGCCTTTGAAGATCCGAAGGTCATACCTCCGCCAACAAACAATGGGCTTCTAATAGTTCCAGCACGAGCACGTCCCGATCCTTTTTGTGGACGAGGTTTTCTTCCACCACCAGAAACAGCTGCACGATTTTTTTTCATTGGCAGCTTGGACGCTACATTTGATGCAGAACGGTAACTTTGAATACGCTGATTGGCCAAATAAGCAGTTACAACTTGATGAACAACTGCGGTATTCACCTCTCGACCAAAAACAAGGTCTGATACATCGACCTCGGAGCGCTCTTTTGAATTAACAATAACACTTAATTTCATAGCGGGCACCTTTATAATACGCAGCGAGATTTTACAGCTGGCTTGACAAGGACATAGCCGCCTGGTGCGCCAGGAACTGAGCCTTCGACAAGGATATAATTTTTCTCAACATTGACTTCAAGCACAGTCAGATTTGCAGCAGTAACACGCTCAGATCCCATATGTCCAGCCATTTTCTTTCCTTTGAAAACGCGTCCTGGAGATTGGTTTTGACCTGTCGAACCATGAACACGGTGCGACACGGAGTTACCGTGGGAGGCGCATTGTCCACCGAAATTATGACGCTTCATAACTCCAGCAAAGCCTTTACCTTTTGAAATACCTGTGACGTCAACAGATCCAATTGGAGCAAAAATATCGCATGCGATTTTTTGACCAATTTGATAATCTTTTAAATCATCCACACGGAATTCACGAAGAATTGCGCCAAAAGCTTGATCTGCATCAGAATTCATTAGGGCTTTTTTGTAATGGCCTTGTAATGCTGAAGGAACACGTTGCTTCTTGCGCTCACCTGTTGTGAGTTGAAGTGCGGTATATCCGTCTTTTTCTATTGTTTTGAGTTGGGTTATATAATTTGGGTCAATCCGAATTACTGTCACCATTTTAAAAGAATCTTTTATAAATAATGATGTTGTTCCAGCTTTAACGCCAATTAATCCAAGGGAATGTAAACTCATCTGTGGACACCTATTGAATATAAACTTGAACACCAGCTGCAAGATCAAGACGCATTAGAGCATCAATGGTCTTATCAGACGGTTGGACAATAATAATAACTCGAGAATGCGTTCTTTGCTCATATTGTTCGCGCGCATCTTTGTTTACGTGTGGAGAAATCAACACAGTAAAGCGCTCAATATGTGTAGGAAGAGGAACTGGACCTCTTACAAGAGCTCCAGTTTTCCGCGCAGTCTCAACGATTTCTTTTGCCGAACGATCAATCAATGTATGATCGTACGATTTTAGAGTGATAACTATTTTTTCTTCTTTCATCTTGCACAGACCTCTTTCAAGATTTAACCTTGTTTTTTCACAAGCTCTTCCGCCACAAAAGACGGCGCTTCGCTATATTTCTTAAATTCCATCGAATATGTTGCACGGCCTTGCGACATCGAACGAACATCCGTCGCATATCCAAACATTTCAGAAAGAGGCACTTCACAACGAATTTGCTTACCTGCAGGAATATCTTCCATTCCTTGAATAACACCGCGACGACGATTAATATCACCGATAACATCACCCATGTATTCTTCAGGAGTTACAACTTCGACATCCATGATTGGCTCAAGAATAACTGGCTTACATTTTTTTGCACCTTCACGGAATGCAAGTCCACCAGCTAATTTGAATGCCATTTCTGAAGAGTCAACATCATGATAGCTTCCATCAAAAAGTGTGACCTTCACATCAACGACTGGGTACCCTGCGATAACCCCATTAGCCATTTGTTCTTCGATCCCTTTACCAACTGCTGGGATATATTCTTTTGGAATAACTCCACCGACAATTGCGTTAACGAATTCAAATCCAGCACCTGGTTCACGTGGCTCAATCTTGATCCAAACGTGTCCATACTGACCGCGACCACCAGATTGACGAATGAATTTACCTTCGTACTCAGCAGCCTGACGAATTGTTTCACGATATGCCACTTGAGGATTACCGATATTTGCTTCGACTTTAAATTCACGCTTTAAACGATCGACAATAATTTCAAGATGAAGTTCACCCATCCCTGAAATCAATGTTTGACCAGTTTCTTCATCAGTACGCACTCTAAAAGATGGATCTTCTTTTGCAAGACGGCTTAATCCGGTTGCCATGCGTTCCTGATCTGCTTTTGATTTTGGCTCAATTGCAATCGAAATCACTGGCTCTGGAAAGTCCATTTTTTCTAGAACAATCACTTTTTGTTGATCGCATAATGTATCCCCTGTGATTGTATGTTTTAATCCAACAACAGCGGCGATATCACCAGCTTGCACATGCTTAATTTCTTCACGTGAGCTAGCATGCATCTGTAGAATCCGACCAAGACGCTCTGTTTTGTCTTTTAGTGGATTAAGTACGGTTGCACCTGCATCTAACGATCCAGAATACACTCTAAAGAATGTTAAAGAACCAACGAATGGATCGTTGATAATTTTAAATGCGAGTGCTGAGAATGGCTCATCTGCGCTAGGATAGCGTTCAATTATTTGATCTGAATCCATTCCATCAAGACCTTTTACAGGACCGATATCCAATGGTGATGGCAAATAATAAACTACTGAATCCAATACTGCTTGTACCCCTTTATTTTTGAAAGCGGAACCACAGCATACTGGAATAATCTCAGCACGGATTGTGCGTTGACGTATAGCTTTACGAATTTCTTCTACAGAAAGATCGCCTTCTTCAAGATATTTATTCATAAGCTCTTCGCTTGATTCTGCAGCAGCTTCAAGGAGGTACTCACGAAATTCTTCTGCTTTAGCTTTATACTCAGCAGGAATATCTTTTAGATCGTAGGACATACCTTGTGTTTCATCATGCCAGTAAATAGCTTTCATATTCACAAGATCGATCACACCTTTAAACTGATCTTCGCTTCCGATTGGAATTTGCAACGCAACAGGATTTGCTTTTAGACGATCACGAATCTGCTTCAAAACACGGAAAAAATCCGCGCCTGCACGGTCCATTTTGTTAACAAATGCCATACGAGGAACGCGATATTTGTTTGCTTGACGCCATACGGTTTCAGATTGAGGCTCAACACCACCAACTGCGCAAAAAACAGCTACAGCGCCATCTAGCACACGCAGAGAGCGTTCTACTTCAATCGTAAAATCGACGTGACCAGGGGTATCGATAATATTCAATCTGTGAGGTACGAACTGCTGATCCATCCCCTTCCAGTAGCATGTTGTTGCAGCGGAGGTAATTGTAATCCCACGCTCTTGCTCTTGCTCCATATAGTCCATGATAGCCGCGCCATCATGCACTTCTCCAATTTTGTGAGAGACACCAGTGTAGAACAAGATTCGCTCTGTTGTGGTTGTTTTCCCAGCATCGATATGAGCCATGATCCCAATATTTCGATATCTCTCTAATTCGTTTGCCGACACGATTGACTCTCCTTATATCCTTTACCAGCGATAATGCGCAAAAGCACGGTTAGCTTCTGCCATTTTTTCCGTATCTTGTCTTTTCTTGATCGCACCACCACGACCACGTCCGCCGCCCTCTTCATCCACAGCATCTAAAATTTCTGCTGTAAATTTTTCGATCATGCTTTTACCTGACCGCTTCCGAGACGCTTCAATAATCCAGCGAATTGCAAGTGATTTTGCACGACTTTCTTTCACTTCAACAGGTACTTGATAAGTTGCACCACCAACACGGCGAGATTTAACCTCAACCTTTGGCATCACGTTGCTTAATGCTTTTTGATATACAGCTAAGGCACCATGATCATCAATATGCATTTTGACCTTGATATGATCCATCGCTTTGTAGAAAATGCGTTCTGAAATACTTTTATTTCCATCAACCATCATAAGGTTGATGCAGAGAGATACATCCACATCGTTAAATCGACGATCTTGTTGGGGAAGTCTCTTCTGTGCTTCTCGCCGTCTAGCCATTCTTACTCATCTCCATTTCGATGTTATGCAGTTTTTTTATCTTGTGCTTTAACTTTTGGTCGTTTTGCACCATATTTGGAACGACCTTGTCGACGCTTATCGACTCCGGAAGTATCGAGAGCACCACGTACAACGTGATAACGTACCCCTGGCAAGTCTTTTACACGACCACCGCGTACAAGTACGACAGAGTGTTCTTGTAAGTTGTGTCCTTCTCCACCGATATACGCTGTGACCTCAACCCCGTTTGTCAATCGTACACGACAGACTTTACGAAGAGCTGAGTTTGGTTTTTTAGGCGCTGTTGTATAAACACGAATACAAACTCCGCGCTTAAAAGGACATGAGTGCAAAGCAGGGCTCTTAGACTTATAAACCCGCTTTTTTCGACACCCACGCAATAACTGATTGACGCTTGGCATAATGATTCCCCAATAAAATTAAGCGAAGAGAGGCCCTCGAAAAAGGGAGCCCCGCTTCGCTTGAATCGTTCCTAAAGACTGCAACCTATGGCAGTCATTGTGTCCGCCTGCTAATTCAACATCGCGCAGGACTATTTAAGTTCGTCAATATTAACAAAAAATTTGTCAAAGATCTAGTGGGTTAGCGGCTGTACTATGTATTGAAAATAATTATTAATCTGTAACTTATTAATCAAACAGAGCACAATACAAAATCTAGTTAAAAAAATATATTGATTTTCCTTAAATCATGAGATATACATGGATATACACCTCTTTTTAAAAGGATAGAAAATGATTGGACATGTAAACAAATGGGGAAATAGTTTAGGAATTCGTGTACCTAAGCCTATAGCTGAACAATTAGGAATTGAAAAAGGATCGACTGTAGAATTTTTTGTAAAAAGCAATCATGAATTAGTCATTTTAGTGCCTACAAAAACAGCAACCAAAGATGACTTAACCGCTAATACAAAAACTCTTGACACAGTCACTGCTTAAAAATTGTTATAGCAAATTGCTATATCATTTTTTGAAAAAACTGCATAAAAAAGGGACACTGTAATTTTGCAATACGGTGTCCCCTCATGATAGTACATTGCAAGCAATGTACTATTTCAGAATTATTTAATCTTCTGATGATTTCATATTATTAATATGAGAATTATCATTCAATGCTTCAGTTAAAGCTTCTTGAGCCCGATCGAGCGACATCGTTTCACCCATAATATGAGCACGTTGTTTCTCCATCTTTGCATGATATGCCATACCTGTTCCTGCAGGAATGAGTCGTCCAACAATCACGTTCTCTTTCAAGCCACGAAGCTCATCTTTCTTCCCTGCAATAGCTGCCTCGGTAAGTACACGGGTAGTATCTTGGAAAGATGCAGCAGAGATAAAGGAATCTGTAGCCAGAGACGCTTTAGTAATCCCCATAAGCTGATGAACACCACGAGCAGGGATTTTGTTTTCGCTAACTAATTTCTCATTTGCAAGTCGGAACTCACGATAGTCGACCAACTCACCAATAACAAAGTTACTCTCGCCAATATCGGTTACTTCCACTTTTCTAAGCATTTGCTTCACAATGACTTCAATATGCTTATCCGCAATAATAACCCCTTGGAATCGATAAACGCTTTGGATTTCAGAGACAATATAGTTTGCAAGCTCATCCAGCCCTTTCAAGCGAAGAACATCGTGTGGATTTGTAGGACCATCGGCAATAACATCACCTTGATGAACCAACTCACCTTCAAAGAAGTTCAAGCTGCGCCATTTTGGAATCAGCTCTTCATGAAGCACTTCACCTTCTTGGGAGGTAATAATGACTCGACGCTTACCTTTTGTTTCTTTTCCGAAAGATATAAAGCCAGTTTTTTCTGCAAGAATTGCGCAATCCTTTGGACGACGAGCTTCGAATAAATCTGCTACACGAGGCAATCCCCCGATAATATCTTTGTTCTTAGAGGATTCTTGAGGAATACGAGCGATAACATCCCCAATCTCAATACGCTGACCATCTTCATAGTTCACAATAGCGCCTTTTGGCAAGAAATATTGAGGAGCAATACGCGATCCAGGAATAAAGATTTCTTTACCATCAGCATCTACAAGTCGAATCAATGGACGTAAATCTTGCGCATAGGATTTACCAGCTGACTCTCCGACAATAATACTAGTTAATCCAGTAATCTCATCAGTTTGCTTTGTCATAGTCAGACCGTCGATAAGGTCATGGAATTTCACAATCCCTGTAACCTCTGCAATCATTGGATATGTATGTGGATCCCAATTTGCAATTAATTGACCAGCAGCTACAGTCGCATGATCTGTAATATGAACAGTTGATCCGTAAGGAATACGATGTCTTTCACGCTCAATACCCTGATCGTCATGAAGAATAATTTCACCTGAACGACCAGTTACAACAATTTTCTGATCGCGATTGAGAACATATTTAAGATTATGGAAACGAATCGAACCATGTCTCTTAATACGAATTTCATTATCAATCACACCCAAGGAAACCGCTCCACCACCGTGGAATGTTCTCATTGTAAGCTGTGTTCCAGGCTCTCCAATCGATTGCGCAGCAATGATTCCAATTGCCTCGCCCTGATTAACCAGATGACCACGAGCTAAATCTCGACCATAGCAAACTGCACAAACACCATATTCTGCTTCACAGGTAATTGGTGAACGTACTTTAATTGCATCAAGGCCTAAGCGCTCAATAAGATAATGATCTTCTTCATCAATCATTTTTCCAGCAGGAATTAGAACCTCTTGTGTTTCATTATCAATGATTGGTTCAACTAATACACGTCCATAAATTCGATCGTATAGTGGCTGAACAATATCACCACCCTCAATTCGAGGTAAAATTTCAACACCTTCTGTTGTTCCGCAGTCATATGTTGAGACGACCATGTCTTGAGCAACGTCAACTAAACGACGGGTGAGGTACCCGGAGTTTGCGGTACGTAGCGCAGTATCTGCAGCACCTTTACGAGCTCCGTGAGTAGAAATAAAGTACTCAAGAACACTCAATCCTTCTTTAAAGT
The DNA here is from genome assembly GCA_016874315.1 of Gammaproteobacteria bacterium. GTDB lineage: Bacteria > Pseudomonadota > Gammaproteobacteria > Berkiellales > Berkiellaceae > LLD-282. Next base: position 15,596 of record VGTX01000003.1, read on the forward strand.
TTGCTTTAATCGGTGTTTCAATAATCGAGCTATCTGGTCGAGACATCAATCCACGCATACCAGCAAGCTGTCCTAACTGACCTTGCGATCCACGCGCACCAGAATGTGCCATCATATAAATAGAATTAAACGAATCTTGCGTTTTTTCTACACCGCTAGCATCTACATATGTTTCAGTTGAAATTTCTTTCATCAATGCTTTACGGACTTCACGAGTTGTCTTTTCCCAAATCTCAAGAACTTTGTTATAACGTTCGCCACCAGTTAATAGTCCAGAGCCGTATTGTTCTTCAATTTCTTGAACATCAGAATCTGCTTCTTTCAAAATTTCTTCTTTTTCTGGAGGAACAGGAATATCTGTCAATCCAATAGAAATCCCAGAAACCGTAGAATATTTAAAGCCCATATACATCACTTTATCAGCGAATTCTACAGTATCTTTCAAACCACAAATACGATAACAATCTTTAATTAACTGAGAAATTTCTTTTTTAACAAGTACTCTATTCACAAAAGAGAATGGCATCTTTTCAGGCAGAATTAACGAGATCAAGACACGACCAACACCAGTTTCTACCACTTCTCCCGCTTGAGGTCCTTTTGATAAACGAACTTTAATTGGTGTATGTAGATGAACCGCACCAGTCGCGTATGCTCTCTCGACTTCAGCCTCATCAACAAACCAAGAACCTGCGCCTGGTGCTGTTGGATCGATACGGCTCATATAATAAAGACCAAGAACAACGTCATGTGATGGCACAATCACAGGCTCACCACTTGCTGGTGAAAGAATATTGTTTGTTGACATCATCAAAATACGAGCTTCAAGCTGCGCTTCAACTGTCAATGGTACGTGCACAGCCATTTGGTCTCCGTCAAAGTCAGCGTTATATGCTGAACATACAAGCGGATGCAATTGAATTGCCTTCCCTTCAATCAGAATCGGTTCAAATGCTTGAATACCAAGTCTGTGTAGAGTTGGAGCACGGTTCAATAGGACAGGATGCTCGCGAATAACCTCTTCAAGAATATCCCAAACCTCAGGAACTTCACGATCAACCAATTTTTTTGCAGCTTTAATTGTTGTAGCTAAGCCACGGGTTTCAAGTTTTGCAAAAACGAAAGGCTTAAATAGCTCAAGCGCCATTTTCTTTGGTAGACCACACTGATATAGCTTCAATGTTGGACCTACAACGATAACGGAGCGTCCTGAATAGTCTACACGCTTTCCTAGCAAGTTCTGACGGAAACGTCCTTGCTTTCCTTTAATCATATCAGCAAGTGATTTTAAAGGACGCTTATTTGTACCAGTAATAGCGCGTCCACGACGACCATTATCAAGAAGAGCGTCTACAGCCTCTTGTAGCATACGCTTTTCGTTACGTACGATAATATCAGGAGCATTCAACTCTAGAAGTCGTTTTAATCGATTATTACGGTTAATAACACGACGATATAAATCATTAAGGTCGGAAGTTGCAAAACGACCACCATCAAGTGGTACCAATGGACGTAATTCAGGAGGTAATACTGGTAAAACGTTCAAAATCATCCATTCAGGACGATGTCCGGACTCCAAAAATTGCTCTAACAGCTTTAATCTTTTTGCAAGTTTCTTCTGGCGAGTTTCAGAGGTGCATGTTTTCAACGCATCTTTCATGACTTGAATGTCAGATGGCAAATCGATTGCAGAAAGCAGATCGGAAATAGCCTCAGCACCCATCTTTGCCTTAAAATCATCTCCATATTGCTCTAACGCTTGATGATATTCTTCATCAGTTAAAAGCTGTCCGGATAGTAAAGGAGTCAATCCAGGCTCCGTCACGGCATATGCTTCAAAATAAAGAACACGCTCAATATCTCGCAATGCCATATCGAGAATAATTCCGATACGAGATGGAAGAGATTTCAAGAACCAAATATGTGCAACAGGGGTTGCAAGCTCAATATGCCCCATACGCTCACGACGTACTTTAGCAAGAGTAACTTCAACTCCACATTTTTCACAAATAACACCACGATGCTTGAGTCGTTTATATTTTCCACACAAGCACTCATAATCTTTTACTGGCCCGAAAATACGTGCGCAGAACAAGCCATCTCTCTCAGGCTTTAAAGTACGATAGTTAACAGTTTCTGATTTCGTCACGCGTCCATACGACCATGAACGAATCATATCTGGAGAAGCAAGGCCTAGACGAACGGAGTTAAACACGTTCGTCTTGCTTTGTTGATACATCATTGATAATAAATTTTTCACAAAAGAACTCCGTTAAGCATTCTCAAAGATGGGTTTTACTGACGTTCTAGCTCAATATTAATCGCAAGTGAGCGAATTTCTTTAAGCAATACGTTAAATGATTCTGGGATGCCTGGATCCATATAATGTTGTCCATCGACGATGTTTTTATACATCTTTGTTCGACCAGCAACATCATCAGATTTGACGGTTAACATCTCTTGCAATGTATAAGATGCTCCATATGCCTCGAGAGCCCAAACTTCCATCTCTCCTAGACGCTGTCCACCTAGCTGAGCTTTTCCACCCAATGGCTGTTGTGTAACAAGCGAGTAAGAACCTGTAGAACGCGCGTGCATCTTATCATCAACCAAGTGGTTAAGTTTCAGCATGTACATGTATCCCACGGTAATTGGACGATCGAAAGCTTCTCCGGTACGGCCATCAATCAATACAGATTGACCACTTTCTGGTAAATCAGCCATCTTAAGTAGATCGCGAATTGCCTCTTCAGAGACTCCATCAAACACAGGGCTTGCAATAGGCACACCATTGGATAACTGCTTGACTAGAATTTCCCATGATTCTTGATCGTACCCTGAGATAAAGTCTGCTTGATAGGAATTTGCTTTTCTATAAATCGACAGGATAAAGGATTTGAGGTTATCAGATAATCCTTCTTCTTTGTAAATTTTCGCAATTTTATTTCCTAAGCCTTTTGCAGCCCAGCCAAGATGTGTTTCAAGAACCTGTCCAATGTTCATACGAGAAGGAACACCCAACGAGTTCAAGATAATATCAACTGGAGTACCATCTGGTAGATATGGCATATCTTCTACAGGCACAATAGTCGAAATAACCCCTTTGTTTCCGTGACGGCCAGCCATTTTATCACCAGGCTGAATGCGTCTTTTCACAGCTAAATAAATTTTTACTATTTTTAGAACGCCAGGAGATAAATCATCACCATCTTGTATTTTTTTCTTTAAAGTTGCAATTTGATCGTGAAACTCATCGACCAGAGCTTGCATTTTCTTAGCAGTTAATTCGATAGCTGTTTGTGCAGCATCATCCTGAACAACAATTTCCAACAAAGCCAAATCAGAGATATGAGCTAAGTATTCTTGAGTTAAAGCTGCGCCTTTTTTCAACTCAGGGGCCTTCATTACTGAAATACCTACGAGTTGATCGCGCAGTCTTTGCATTAAATTGTTTCTAACAATTTTATGAGTCGAAGTTAGGTCATGTTGCAATTGCTGTAAATCATACTCATCAATCGACTGTGCACGCGGATCTTTTTTCAATCCATCACGAGTGAAGATGCGAACATCAATAACAGTTCCATTCACGCCAGCAGGCACACGCAGACTTGAATCTTTTACATCTGATGCTTTTTCACCGAAAATTGCTCTCAATAGCTTTTCTTCAGGAGTAAGTTGTGTCTCACCCTTTGGAGTGACTTTACCAACTAGCACATCCCCACCTTCAACTTCTGCTCCAATGTATACAACACCGGAAGCATCAAGCTTCGAAAGAGCGGACTCAGGAACGCCAGGAATATCAGAAGTGATTTCTTCAGGTCCAAGCTTTGTATCTCTAGATACACAAGTGAGCTCATCAATATGCACAGTCGCAAACGAATCATCAACGATCTTTTCTGACAAAATAATCGAGTCTTCAAAGTTACAACCATTCCAAGGTAAGAAAGCTACAAGAACGTTTTGACCTAATGCTAGTTCACCAAGATCTGTCGCTGGACCATCGGCAATAATATCGCCCTGT
>VGTX01000004.1 GCA_016874315.1 Gammaproteobacteria bacterium
GCTGCTGCTTTTTTAGCTGCTGGTTTAGCTTCAGCTTTTTTAGCTGCTGGCTTAGCTGCTGCTTTTTTAACTACTGGCTTAGCTGCTGCCTTTTTAACTGCTGGCTTAGCTGCTGCTTTTTTAGCTGCTGGTTTAGCTTCAGCTTTTTTAGCTGCTGGTTTAGCTTCAGCTTTTTTAGCTGCTGGCTTAGCTTCAGCTTTTTTAGCTGCTGGCTTAGCTGCTGCTTTTTTAGCTGCTGGTTTAGCTTCAGCTTTGTGTGCTTCTTCTTTTTTAGCTGCTGGTTTTGCAACTGCTTTTTTCAAAGCAGGTTTTGCACTTGACATAAGACGCGCCATTGCATGCGCAGCAGCATGTCCAGCGCCTGCTGCTGCAGGTTCTGCTGCATTTACAGGCTCTTGGTTTTGAACTTCATTTGGTTCTAGATTTAATTGAGACATTTCGAAACTCCCTATTTGTCATGTCGCTAACATTACTGATCTCTAAGATAACGATAGCATATAAACAAAAAGTCACTGTTATTTCTCAATAAAAATTTGAAAAATCTAAACGCTCAAATGAGATTCTAAAAAGGTCTTAAAGCTTTCGAAGTCCGAAGATCCTAGGCGTTCTGCGATAATATCACCATCTCGAATAATGCAGATTTTTGGGATTGAACGGATCTTAAATTTGACAGCTAAATCTTCATGATCTTCGACATTAATTTTACCGAAAATCACATCAGGATATAGCTCTGAGCAGCGTTGATATACTGGAGCAAAATGCAAGCAAGGACCACACCAAGGAGCCCAGAAATCCAGAATGATTGGTTTATTTGACTGCAAAGCTTGATTGAGCTGCTCGCTATCCATTTCAATAACTGCCATAGTATTCTCCTAACTAATGTTTAATATATTTTTAAGTAAAAAGTTTCTTTAATCTTTACATAACTTTAAAAATCATCCAATTTTCTGGAAATTTAAAGAGCTTTACCATTTATTTTCTTTTTTCAATGAGGCTGCTATAGCAACTATAAAAAAATTAAGCTCATAGAAAATAATTGGTTATATTGCCCCTCGCAGGATGCTGGAGTGGAGTATCGTGCAATACACAAGCGCTTGTCAAGAAGCACTTTTAAGCATGAAACAATCCACTCCTTGTTTTTAGTTATAGATTAAACCAACTGAGGCATGCGGCCTCGACATCTTGAAAAACAACCTCTAATGCGCGTGATGCATCATATCTTACGAAAGCCACTTGAGGCGAACGGTTAAGTTGATTTGCGCGATTGCAGTATTCTTGAATGAGAGGTTCGGTTTGGGCATGATAGCTCACTAAGCGTTTTCGAATAACCTCTGGGGTATCATCTATACGTTGTGTGAGGGGCTCTCCAGTAACATCGTCAATCCCCGGTTGTTTTGGAGGATGCGTGATTGCATGGTAAATTCTGCCAGATGCTGCATGAACCCAGCGCTGAGAAAGTCGAGATACAACCTCTTCATCGCTCAAATCGAGGCAAATAACAGCCTCAATATTTAAACCTCGCTTATCCAACTCTTCGACCTGAGAGAGGTTGCGAGGGACTCCATCGAGTATTAATACAGGAACGCCTTGCGCACTGATTGTTTTAAGCTCTTTTTCTAAAATTTCGAACAAAATATTATCTGGCACCAAATCACCACGAGCAATAATATCTTGTAGCATGGAGCCATATTCTGATTTGGCAGCAATTTCATTACGAATAAGTTGTCCGGTAGAGATACTATGGAAGCCATATTTTTCTACAAGAAACTGAGCTTGTGTTCCTTTTCCTGCCCCAGGAGGGCCAATAAACATCATAATTTTCATTTTCGATCCATTTTATACTTATACGGAATTTTGTAATCCTAGGCCAATCAAGAAAGCGCTTTCCTCAATAAATTGGGTATATTTTTGACTATTAAGCCCATCTAAGCGAGCTCTTCTCAAAAATTCAATTTGTAAGCAATGCAGCAATCGCAGCTGTCGGTTACGATGACGGATATCATCTCCGAAGTTCTTAACATACGCATCTTCCTGATGAAAATCAACGGATTTTTGAAAGAGATTTAAGACTTTTTGATATCTTTCTTGAAGAAATTCTCCCATTTCCCTGAGATGAGGGCTTAGCAATTCCTTTTCATATAATCTTAAAATTCCTAAATCAACGCGATTAATCGAGATGAGTGTAACAATGAACAAAGATTGTGTAAACAAATCATCTTTTAGAGTCAACCTATGGTCAGAGGAATCATAGCCCCATTGAGTAAGAATTGAAGCAATGCCTAACCAAAGGGGCAACAGAAGTCGACATTGAGACCACGATCCGAACCATAAAGTAACATCTATATCTTCAATTCTATATTGTTTCATTAGGCTGTCAGGCCGTTGCTTTTGCAAAAAATCTGCAGGTGTGACGGCATAGAAGTAATCAATCAAGTCTGGTTGTTCGGTTGAATAATACTCTACTTCAGGCAAAGAATGAGCGGCTAAGCTTTTTTGAAGGGTTCGAATAAGCGCGCCTTTCTGAATATCCATTCTACAGACCGCTTGTGTTTTTTTTGCAGCGACGCCGATCAGTTCTTCGAGGTAACGCATGATGGTCATAGCGCTAATTTGAGGCGTATTGAGTCTTTGGCGCAATCCATCATATTGGACCAGAAAGGCAAGATGGTAGGACTGATCGTGAAATGTCGTCGTATTCATTAAGCAACGAGTAGGTAACGATCCTCTTGCGAGGGACCCTCCTCGAGATTGAATAATCGTAATTTTACGACCACGCATGCTTGCCCAATCAATTAAATCATTTTGAGCATGATAAAGTTGTGTTTGCACCCACCAAAAGCTCTTATCTTTTAAGTGATGTTGGTAGCCTATAAGAACTTTATCGAATTGTGTTTCGTGAAAAGAAAATCCAATACGGCGCAATATAACCTGTGTCTGATCGAGAATATTGCAAACATTCGCAATAGCAGATGGGTGTTCCATTGCAGGAATAATGGCGAGTGGTTTTTCGAACAATAAAGCACTCATCCATGTTAATATGCTCAATTCATAAGCTTCTCTTAAATCACCAGCAAGTAGGCCTATAACACAATTTTGGTCAAGAGTTCTAAAAATATCGAGTAACTCAAAAAAATACTGACTTCCAAGCGACGATGTTTTTCTTAGTGTTTTGATATTTTCTAGAAAAGGTTCTCGCTTGATGCTTACTAAATCTGATGGGCTTTGTTCTACAATTTTTCGGAGTTTTTTCTGATAGACTTTCTGAAAAATGATTTCTAGAAAATGCACGATAAGTTTTGCTGAAATTTTCAAATAAAAAGATATATTGTTCTGATTAATCTGCTGAATCTCATATTTTATTTTATCGCATTCTGGGCTGTGTGCTTGCAGATTTTTTATTTTTAGATCTAATGTTTCAAGGCGTGTTTGTTTGATCGCATGCATTCGTTGAGGCAAATTCTGCATAACAGTGATACATTCTTTTAAATCATGTATACCTGGATCGAGAATCATTGAAATAGTAAATTGAGCGCCTGATTGATGGATATTCTTCAAATCAAGCATAGACCAACTCGGATAAAAAGAAGCGGATATTTGATGACGGACTCTCTCAACCATTTGAGCGAAGCTCAGTTTCTGAGGGCTAAGGTCAGATTTTAATAAAGCCTTCATTCTCGAAGAAATCACATGACGAATTTCACGAGAAAGTGGTTTATCAATATGCGTAGTACGATAGTGAAACAAATCGTGAAAAGATTGTTGCATTAAATCTTCGATATAAATATTAGTCACTTGACCATTACCAATTCCGATCCAAAAATCGAGGGTGCAGTCACGTTTTTCTTTTATTTTCCAGCTGAGTGTTGGAGAAATACTTGTGTTTTCCTGTCTTTCAAAGAAGAATTTTTTCGACTTATGGGTTTGTTGCAATAGAGAAAATAATTCAAGCTGAAGCCCTTGAACCCTCATAAGTTTCTGCATGGACAGATTTGTCCAGTTTTCAAGCTTTTCAAAAAGCCAATCTGCAGACATTGGTTGAGCCTCGAGCCGAAACTCTGATTCTGCTGCTAATTGACTGTATTCTAATCCGAAACATTCGGTGACTATTTGTAAAAAATCAGAAGAGAGTATTGTCCAATCATCTTGAAATAATTTCTGATCCATACGAGCGCTCAACAAAAGAAAAACATGCTATATGCGAGGATAGTCAACTTCGGCCTGAGATTCCATAAATATGACACAATAAGCCAAAGCCCAAAGTTTTTCGTCCGTTAAGCTTAAGTGGATGGTAAAATTTTGATTTGAATTTGTTTGAGACAAAGAGCCATGATACTGGGCAATTGGCTGTCCTAAAGGTGTTTTAGAAATTTCGATATCTTTAAAATAGCATTGAGCTCCGATCCCAACTCCCAAAGCTTTAGCAACGGCTTCTTTAGCAGCCCAGCGTTTTGCAAGCCAACGAGCTGGATATGGGGCTTTTGAAAAAGCAATCTGCTCTTTTGGGGTAAGTATTTTTTCTATGAATCGTTTGGGATGCCGCATTAAAAGCTGCTCGATTCGATTGATTTCAACTAAATCCGTACCAATTCCATAACATTTTATATTCATCATGTCAGGGCGAGTTTCCAGTAATTAAGAGATGATTCGAACAGATTATAAAACAATCCAGAATTTTTTAATAAATTAAGAACGGTATCACAAGCTGCAGAAAAATCTTGAAGTGTTGCATGACCTTGAGTTGCGCGATATAGACATCCGTCGTAATCAGAATGATGTGCACGTATTAATTTATAAAGTTCAATAAAATCTGCACAGCCTGTAAAAGATACGCCATGAAATAACAGTTGATTACTATTGAAATAAACCAACGTATCTTGATCTGGAGCTATCAATGAAACGTAGCATTTTTTATATAGCTCAAAAAACTCAGGAGCATATTGTGTATCGTGTTGAGTTGTTAAGGTGTATGCGGATAGGAGTGCCCATAGTAAGGCATATTGGCCAGAAAAGATCTGTTTCTCCAGGATGGTTATATCATTGATATAAATTTTATCGATACGTCTGTAAAAATGTATTTGAAGGAAAGAGTCCTTGAAAAATGGATAGTCCGATCTTTTAAAGAATTTTCGATCGAATCCTGCATTGACACCATCAGGTGTTAAATATCGAATATGAGCCGCATCTTCGTGAAATGGCTCATATGTCAATAAAAACCCAATGCATGATTGCATCATATAATTTAAGAGTCCCAGCCTAAAGAGGTAGAGCGTTTTTGCTCTAATATTCCCATATTTTGAGAGGTATCGCACTTGATCCAAAGTTTTAAATAAACTTTTTTCTTCAAGAGACCCTCAAGAGAGCGTCGAGCAGCCTGACCAATTTTTTTAATTTGTTGACCACCTGCGCCAAGAAGGATTGGGCGATATCTTTCGCTTGGAATATCAATACGAACAGAACACACGACCAACTCAGGTGAGCGCTCGATAAAAGATTCGCAGACTGGATAGCAGAAATATGGCACTTCTTGACCGATATATCGCATGATTTTTTCTCGAATAATCTCTTCAATCATAAAAGAACGGCTACATGTATGAGTCTGCTCAACAGGGTAGAAATAATCATTTTCTGGAAGAAACGGTACAGATTCACTGAGCAGTGGCTCTAATGTTTCTCGTTTATGAGCGCAGCAAGGGACCTGCTTATGAAAGCCCATGGCCTGCAATTCAGCGATTGCGGGAAGAAGTTGGGTTTTAGATTTTACGGTATCACTTTTATTCCAGACGATGATGGTCTTATCTGCTTGCGGCTGCATGATTTGAGCAAGGGCTTTATCGCGCTCTGAAAGTTTTGGGGCCTCAAGGAGCCACCAACGAATATCGAGGTGAGAGATTGCGCTCATTGCCTCTTGATACATTCGTTGAGTGAAGTGTTTATCATAATCACTTAATAGTAGTCCTGGGGTATCAACGAGTAAAAATTGAGCTTCGCGTTCACGATCGGTATAAACGAATGTTGCCGCGTAACGTGTTGTTTGAGCACGTTTTGATGTAATGGCGCACTTTTTCCCGAAAATTTCATTAACGAGAGTTGATTTCCCAACGTTGGGGCGGCCGACGACGGCAACGTATCCGCAGCGTTTTGTCATGATTGGATCCTTTTTAACAATAATTGAGCGGCCTCTTGTGCGGCGATGCGCTTTGAGTCGCCGCAGCCACGGGCCTTAAGATTTAATTGAGGTATATAGCACTCGATTTCGAAAACGAGGGCATGATCGGGGCCTGTTTGTGAAATGATTTTGTATTCAGGGAGAGTTTTCCACTGTTTTTGAGTAAATTCTTGAAGTTGTGATTTCCAGTCTTTCACAGGCTGATTTTGACTAATGTCTTCCCATTTTTTTTGGAAATGGTCAAGAAGCCACTTTTCCAAGACATAAAAATCAGAGTCGCAAAAAATTGCACCACACACAGATTCGAATGTGTCGGCGAGAAGGGCTTCAGAATCTTTAATATTGGGTGCGGCGAAAATCATTTCACGCAAACCGATAATATTCGCATAGAGGCATAAACTTTTCTGACAAACAAGAAGAGCTCTGATTTGACTGAGTGTACCTTCATCTTTATTGGGAAATTTCTTATATATCCAGTGAGAAACACATCCGGTTAAAAGTGCATCTCCGAGGTATTCTAATCGTTCATGATCGGTTTCTTGAGAGCGATGTGATTTATGAGTCAGGGCTTCAAGTAAGAGTTTTTTATTCTTAAAAACATAATTCAATGATGATTCAAATAAAGACAGTTGCAAAAAATACCTCGAAGATTCAATAGTAAAATCGGTTAGATTGTATCACAATCTAACCGATTCTCCCAATACGGCTGAAATCATAATGGCCATTACGTGTGCCAAAAGACATGACAACATATTCAGCTCGACCACATATGAAACGAGAAGGAACAAAACCCATATAACGTGAGTCTTGAGAGTTTGAGCGATTATCACCCATAACAAAATAATGATCGGCAGGAACCGTGAAGTCTAAATCACCAGTAGTAGAAATCATTTGAGGCATTTGAGCGATAACTGGATTATGGGTGCCAATTTCTTGCTCAAAGTATTGAACGTCAAGGCGATAAGATTTTCCATTTTGCTCAATATAATCAACATCCTGATAAAGATATTTCGTCGACAAAGGCATGCCATTTATTACAATTTGACTCCCTGTAATTGAGACATGGTCTCCAGGACATCCTATCACACGCTTGATCATTTTGCGCACTGTTGGTGCTTTTGGATCGAGAAACACAACAGTTTCCCCTGCTTGAGGCTTGCCAACGTCCAGGAATGTTGTATTGAGTCCTGGCCATTTAAAGCCATAAGGGTACTTACTAACTAAAATTACATCCCCAGGGTAGACTGTTGGTTGCATAGACGATGATGGGATCATGTATAGCTCAAGAAAAAAAGCACGGAGGATAAAAACCAGAGCCACCTCCCACCAAGAATCTTTGAGGAATTCGCAAAACTGCTTAACACCAGCCCACTTTGGCACCAATCGCGGCTGCAGTCTGAATACAGCTGCAAGAAGAGTTAACACCCCAAGAAAGAGTGCGATATCTCTATTGATAATCCATATTGAAGAATCATTTAATGCAAGATCGGTCATAAATTCACCTTTATAAATCCATTCTAATTTTGGTCAATCTTTAAAACGGCAAGAAATGCTTCTTGAGGCACTTCGACATGCCCAACATTCTTCATCCGCTTTTTCCCAGCTTTTTGCTTTTCAAGCAATTTACGTTTACGAGACACATCACCGCCATAGCATTTTGCGGTAACATTTTTACGATACGCTTTCACAGTAGAGCGTGCAACAATTTGCCCACCGATAGCTGCCTGAATAGCGACATCGTACATTTGACGAGGAATGAGCTCTTGCATTTTTTCTACGAGAACGCGTCCCTTTTTGTGCGCATGTTCACGATGCACGATCAGAGCCAAAGCATCAACAATTTCGCCATTAATTAAAACATCCAGCTTAACGAGAGGTGCGCTATGAAAAGAATCGAATTCGTAATCAAAAGAAGCATATCCTCGAGAAACGGATTTTAATCGATCGAAGAAATCGATAACAACCTCTCCTAATGGGAGTAAATACTCTAATGTTGCCTGTTGTCCTTTATAGCTCAATTGTGTTTGGACACCACGTTTTTGATTACATAATGTCATGACATCTCCCAAATGATTTTGGGGGCACAAGATCGTTGCACGAACAATTGGCTCAGCAATAAAATCAATCTGGTTAATAGGAGGCAGTTCACAAGGATTTTGAACCAGAACAATCTCACCATTTGTTTTATGAACTTCATAAACAACAGTTGGAGCTGTTGTAATCAAATCCATATCAAACTCACGCTCTAAGCGCTCTTGAACAATTTCCATATGTAATAAGCCAAGGAATCCGCAGCGGAAACCAAAGCCGAGAGCCTGAGAAGATTCGGGTTCAAAAATTAAAGCTGAGTCATTAAGCTGCAACTTCATTAAAGCCTCACGAAAGTCTTCAAAATCATCTGAAGAGATTGGAAACATTCCTGCAAAAACCTTTGGTTGGATTTTCATAAATCCTTCTACAGGCTCTGTGCATGGATTTTTGGTCAAGGTTATTGTATCTCCAACAGGAGCTCCATGGATGTTTTTAATACCAGCGACAACATACCCAACCTGCCCCGCATATAACGCATTACGCTTTTGCTTTTTAGGAGTAAATACACCAAGCTCATCAACGCGATATGTATTACCTGTGGAATAAATTTGAAATGTATCACCAGTTGTGAGAACACCCTCAAATACCCGCACTAAGGAAACAACACCTAAGTAATTATCGAACCATGAGTCGATAATTAGGGCTTTCAAAGAAGATTCACCCTTGATATTTGGTGCGGGAATTTTTTGAATTAAATCTTCGATTAAATCTGTAACGCCCAGTCCAGTTTTTGCAGAAATTCGCACAGCATCAATTGCAGAGAGGCCAATTAAGTCTTCAATTTCTTCAATAACACGGTCTGGTTCAGCCTGGGGAAGATCGATTTTATTCAAAACAGGTACAACTTCTAGATCAAAATTAATTGCTGTGTAGCAGTTGGCCATTGTTTGAGCTTCGACACCTTGCGCCGCATCGACAACAAGCAATGCGCCCTCACAGGCCCGCAAAGAACGCGAAACCTCGTATGTAAAATCGACGTGCCCAGGAGTATCGATAAAATTCAGTTCATAGGTATTCCCATCCTTAGATTGATAATTTAGGGAGACTGATTGAGCTTTAATTGTAATACCACGCTCTCGCTCAATATCCATACTATCGAGCACTTGTGCCTTCATTTCTCGGTCATCAAGGCCTTGGCATATTTGAATTAATCTATCAGATAGGGTGGATTTACCATGATCGATATGAGCAATAATTGAAAAATTTCTAATAAAACGAGGATCTACCATAAGGAAATTCTAGAAACAGCAAATAACAGACAGGCTTTCAGCATACCACAGTCCTCCAAATACGTCCTAATAGTGCTAGAAAATAGTTTTTAGAAAGATTCGCAGGCAATGCAAAGTACAACAACGGTGGTGCGTAATAATCAATAAAAAACAATAAGATATGGGTCGTATTTATTGATATTTAATTTAAATGATGCGATGATATCCGTATAGATGTAAGAGTTGTATATAAGGCTATTTATTAATGAATCGACAAATTTTATCAAACCTATCGGCAAAATACGAAGAAAATTATCGAAATAGTTATAATCTGGCAGATGAAGAATCCTATGCAGCTCGCTTTTATGCTGCATTTACTGAGGCTATTAATAGTGTCATGCATCAATCAGAGGATTCCTTAGAAATAGGCTCCGACCAAGCAAAAATTGATGTTGCCATCTTACTTGCCGCTCAATTTGATAGCAAAGCTTATCAAGCTCGCACTGTACAACAACATAATCATTTTCATGAGCAATTTATATCTTTCTTTAATGCCGTCATCGATCCAATTCTTGGTTTGGGCTTGAATATTACTGAGCCTAACAAAATTCTTACAACAAACGCAGCTTTACAAAATTATATTACATCTTTTGGATTTTCTGAGAATTTCTCTTTAAGCACAAAAGACGCGATGATTTCAAATCTCCAGCAAAACATTCATACCCATCGCAGAGTCCACGATCTAGCTATATACAATCGTTTTATATACAACCTTAATACCCCACCTTCAGCCATTGAGACTATTGGGCTGCATTTAATGACCCGCAGAAACGTCATCACCCCCATTCAAGCTGTTGAATTAGAATTCAATCTTGATAATCTTGCTGAGCGTGCATTCAATATTGAGTTGAGTACATTCCTCCTGACGCTTAAAGCGGCATTAACAAATCGCCCTCTAGAGCAAGTACTATTCAATATTCCATCAGAATTCTTTAACGATGAAAAATATGCAGAACAAAGGGCAATATTTTTAGAAGAGTTTTTACCTCTTGTTGCAGAGCTAGGTCCAAATATAAGATTTGTATTTGCAGGCGCTCAACCATCCCTTCTTAAAGAAATTGAAGAAAAACTTGCACCGCTATTAGAGAGCAAGAAGATCGACTCAGCTTTGTCATTTTCGAACAGCATTCAATCTGCTTCGGGTGCTTATACAACGACAACTGAACAAATTTGCCTGACAGCAAATCCGAAGATAAATAATAACTTTACCGATGTTACAGAGGCCGTTAGCTTTCTTGATGAAAATCTCATTAAAACAATGATAGATGATACGGTGATCCAGTCCTTGAATAAATCACTTTCGTCCGGAATGAATCATATTGTTGCAAGAAATGTGTTATCGCAATCTCCAAAAACCCCATTAACAATGTATCAATGGGTTACCGATTTGATTGGCTCACCAGCACTCATGCAAATCTGTGAGAAATGGACTCCAGCCCGTTGGAATCCAATGTGGTCGAGCTTTTCTGTATTAAACAAACGGACAGAGTCCACCACACAAACCAAGCTGAATGGACGGTTCGCAAACCCAGGACAAATGCCGAATGAAGAATCTCAGACAGCGGTATTACATATTGCCGATATAGAAACAGATCTTATCAAGAAGCCATATCCGATTTGCATCGAAATGACTCAAGATCAATGGGTACAAGGCCATAAAGTTGTAATCGATGAGCTCAAGAAAAAACACCAAGATCCAAACAACAAGATCGTTTTAACAAAAACGGGCTCCATGTCTAAAGAAATTAGAATTACGGATTCTGATGGAAACGACATTGCTTTTCCAGAACAAAATAACAATATCAAAAAAACGATCGCACACCCCCTTTATGTTCCAGAGGTCAAAAAAATTGTGCTTCCAGAATCAAGCTTAGCTAACAAGCTTGGAAAATGCTCGCCCTTGAATGAGGATGCCGATAATCGTATTAGCCGAGCAAATGCCGATAAAACCGAAATAATACAGCATATTGATACAAATATTGAGAAATTAAGAACGCTTGTTGATGCTCGTAATGCGGTTTTTAATCAAAACCATATCTCTACGATCTGCACTTCACTTGAGACACGTATAGTAGAAAATCACGCACACAGACAGGCCTTAAAAACAATAAAAGAACAATCATCCTCAATTCTTAAACCATCATCCACGTCATTACTATCACGCGCATTATCTGACTTAGAGAGTGCATACACTGCGCATTATGATGACAAAGCATATGATTTGGCTATTAAAAATGCGGTAGAAAACTGTACTAAATATGAAAAACAATTAGTTAGCTTGCGAGATGATATCCAGAAAAACAAATTACTAGAAAATGAGCCTGATTTTCAAAGCGTTATTACCACACTCTCCGATAACATAACCTCCTTTCAAGAAGTGAATAGATCACTCTCTGCATTCTCTTCTACTGATTCTGAAAAGATTGTAAATAAATCACTTTTCTTTAAAAAAGAAATATCTGCAACACAAACAATGATCGAGAGTTGTTATGAACTCCTGAATGATACTCAACCCATTGATATCGCACGAAATACCATCTTAAAAATGGTAAAAAATATTGACGATCGAATGGAGATCGAAACCAATAGGTTGCTTGACATTACCGTATTGCTTGAACAATACCCACGGCAAACAGCCAAAAACATTTCAACAGAAAATAAAAATCTTACGACTTTTGAGCAAAATTGGAAAACGTTCCGAGAGAATCCGATAAATGACAGCACTGGCGTAATGGCTTATATTAACTCCACATTCACAACGCTTCGGAACTCCTTAGTTGATTTAACTCGATCACTAAAAATCGCGACAGGTGGCGCAGTTTTTTTCCATCAAAATTCTGAATATAGTCAATTCAGTAACGCAATAAAAGACGTGAAAACTCTATTGAATTCAAACAAGATTCTGAACACTCCGGACATACAATTAGCCATCGAAAGCCTTGAAAAACTTGATGTTGCATCACGAGAGTACTGCGATATTAACCCTGCTATTGAACCAAAAACGCTAACTCAACTTTGTGACGCCCATCAAGATGCAATCGCAAAATATACCGACTACACACCCATTGTAGTGAAAGAGGCCGAAGGCGTACCTACATTGAACGTCCCTGAATACCAAGAATATTTGGTTAAAAATGGTGACTTAGATATCACTATTTTTCAAGATTTTTCAATAGAAGCCTTTCAAAAACTCTCCCAAGCATCAATTGAAAAAGTATGTGATAAAAATTCCTCTGATTTCAAACAAGACAATCCGGAATTTAAAAATCTATTAACTAGAGAAATTACATACAGAAATATTGTAAACAATGCAATGGCCTTTGAAATTCAAATACCAAAAGACAAAAATGATTTCCTTCCTCATTTAACCTCTTGTCTTGCATCTTCACAGAAACTGCTAAGCAATCTCGATATCGTACGAAATTCCAATACAACAACCAAAGAATCCCTAGATGCTATTCTAGCTGCTAAATCAGAATGCCTCGCATATTGTGAAGCACTCAATGCGTTCACTGCGGCAATACCAGGACTACCAAAATCCTTCGAACAACATATTGCAGATATGAAATCATTTGCAACTGAACTTGATAGTCTAGAGGATGGCTATGACACATCCGATCTTTTTCTATCACTCGTCCAAGCTAATACCTCATTAAGTATTAGCAATATATTCGATAAAATTACTGCATTCGAAGAAATACTCAAGAGTCCTATCACACTCACCGATGGAGTATCCATTACTGCGAAATCTGCTGGTGAGAATACGGGTTATGCAATTACTGTTTTAGAATATGCAAAAGTATATACAACACTCCTCGAAGAATTTAAGAAAAATTCAGCCAAAAAAATCAATGACTCCTTACATGTGCTCTTAAACCATGGAAATGAAATCATCAGAAGTATTCGCATTCAAGAAGCTCAAACTTGGGACGGATTTTCCAAAATGCTACGCGGACTATCCGGATATCCAACACAGTCTCCACTCTCTGTTATTCAAAAAATTATTGGGATTATTACAAACGAAAGTCCTTTTAGATTTGATTTTGGTTTAATTGATTGGGAAAGAAAAGCGTCCCCAGATCAAAACACTATTACTGCGATTGGAACACAGATTTTCTCGCAAGTCCTAAATAATGTTCGATCGCACCCAGTGATGGAGGCCTCCGCTCGTAAGTTATCCATTCGTGGCGTAACAAAGAACTACGGCGCACCTCTGCCATATAATCATACAGTTGAATATATCGATCTTTCTGCTTTCAATAATATTGAAGGACTAACATCAGCAGCAACTGAGTCATTAACAGATTTAGCGATGCAACAATGTGAGATGTTAACAAATGATGCATTAACAGAGTTTTTCTATCGTATGAAACAACTTGGTGTGCATACAATTATTGTACAGAAAAATCTACACGATCCGTTATTGGCCCTTCTTAAAAAATCCGGTATTCATTTAAATATCCTCAAGGAAGCTGTGCCAGTTGTTCCTGTGAAAAGTATCTGCACAGATATGTCAGTTTTGGTACTTGATGCAAATGCGCTATCTCATGAATTAGATATTCCTTCCTTTGAAAATGCTTACTGCATCTCAAAAATCAATTTACAAAATGAATACACATTTAGTATTAATTCAACGCTAGCAGAGATTACCAAAATTTATACTAGTAAAAAAAATGAGATTGACGCGCAATACTTAACATATAGCCAAGAATATCAAACAACTATCACACAAACTATCGAGACAATTATCGAAGAAATCACGGCATACTATGCAACAACCGTGCAACTCTCAGCAGTACAAAATTCAGCTCTTTTATGTGCGATGATTCAAGAAAAAATTGAAACTCTTGTATTAAAGCAAAGCGATAAACTTCCTTCAGCTTTTGGCAAACACTTCGCAAAGGCGCTTGAACAAATCATCTTCCCAAAAATTGAAGCAACTCGTGTAACATCACAATACTCTCTTGCAAATTGGATGAATGATATCACTCATGCAACGAAAGAGTCTGTATCGGCATATGAAACTCATTATCGCAATGCCTCAATAAATTTTGCGAATGCACAAATGGCAATCATGAACTCCGAAAACAATCTTTTTAATGCAGAAGCAATCCCTGAATTAGAAATTTCACAAGAAGCCAATGAAGAAGAGGAAGATGAGGAAGAAAGCGAAGCTATCAACGAAACCAATCATAATCAAGATGAAGATGCCGATCAGGATGAAAACCTCAACACACAACTAGACTCATTACGTGGCCCTACAATATGGAAATTAAAAGCCCCAACAGCTTTCATTAACGATCGCGCCATTAAACCATTAAGATTATTTTCATGGAGCACATGGCTAAAAGAAAGTTTGGCATTTTTAATAAATATGCAATCTATAGCATCCCCCTCATGCTGGAATAATAAGTATGCTATTTTTGATGCAACATCATTTGCACAAAATCTTGGAATCAGCCATACGCTTTTAACATATTTGAGCACGACAAGTCGCTGCCTATTCAACGGGACAGATAAAGACTTGTTATTATATCAATCAAATTCACTTTCAGCAGAAACCTATGGCCGACATTCAGCAAACAACAGCATTTTCAATGAATCCAACCTAATCGATCTGGCGCTTATTCAACAAAATACAATCTATCTCCCCATAGCCGGAGACGAAATACTTGCAACCATGCAAGGCATGCCAACAAATTTTTCAATAGATGAGAGCTTGCTAGCAACGAAAGCTGATTATTTAAAAACAGTACAAGCAGGTCAAATTACCAAAGACTTCCATACAACAAAAAGCAACGAAAATGCTCTTCAGAAAATTTGGGATAATGCATTAATCGATCATGTACCCTATCTTTTTCTTTCTAATCTGTTTAGTGCAACGGCTCAAAATAACCCAACAAATGTTGTGGAAAAGCAAATCGCCGATCTTATTAATACTAACAATTCATTAAAACATAGATCAAAATTAATGTATGACCTGACCCTTATGATCGGAGCACATGCAGACAAAAATTCTAACCTCAACCTTGTGCATCGATTAGAACTATCCTGGGAGACCTTGAGCAAAAATAATGAACTTTTATTAAAAGAATTTTTCTCTATACCGAATAACAATACGCTTCCAGGCTCACGCATACCGGAAAAATATTTCACCGAATTTCTACATTACTATAATCAATATTTATTGAACCAAGTAACAACCTCAGGCATTCTTCCGTGCCCGACTCCAGAAAATCTTTCTATCGCAATTACTGCATTCTTATCCAGTACAGAGAAATTCTTATTGCAAGAAGCACAAAAAAATTATAGCCAAAAGATACAAAACGGAGCCCAAATAGATTTAAAAGGCATTACTCAGCTACTAGGCAACGCAAATAAAAAAGCAGTTTCCATGTTTATCAAAAAGTATGTCTTCAACATGGCAGGAAAGTCTCTATCACTTATAGAGAGTGGAAGTTTGACGCAAAAATTGCATGCATTTTATACTACAAATAAATCCCTTGAAACAAAACGACACATTATTGCGTCTCAACATGTCAGTGCAACTGATTTAAAACTTCAAAGACTCGTTAATGATTGCCGCAAAATTCGTCCTTCGCTAAATGAATCATCATTTCTTATATACCTAGAACATCTTGATGGTAAAAACTTTCTAGCACAAGACAGCATTCCATCTGAAATGTTACTTTATCCTTATGAAAATATGTTTTTGGATGAGTTTCAAGAAAAACAAGCAACTCTTAATAGCACCAATCCTGGTAGCACCGTGAAGGTGGAAAACCTTGATTGTGCAAAAACCATACGCGAATTTTGGGAAAGATATCAAGTACTTGCCACCCAAAGTTCTATAGGAAAAAAATCCCCTATCTGTGACCTAGCTGAAAATTTTCAAAAGCTACTCAATTATTACTGCGATTCTAAATATTGCGATCTTGCAACATTTGAAAATTATTTCAATCGATTACTCACCCCCATTCGATACCCTTTTCTTATGGATGCATGTGTTCGTTTAGGATTTGTTATGAATGATTTCAAATCTCACAACAAAGATTCGATTAAAAATACTCTCAAAAACAATTTGGACAACTTATCAAAATTATTCGGTATTTTTAACGAAGAAGAGCGCACTGAGAAGCAACACGTGGGTCAACTTAGTATCATTTTTGAATTGATTGAAAAATGTCAGAAACGAATCTTTGATGCGACTGATAAAAAACACACTGAAGAATATCTATCCTTAGCGCATGATATTACAAACACTTTAAAAATTATCGATGATTTTACTAAACAAGAGATCAACGATTTTGAAGATAACACCCCAACCTCATTTTGGGAAAATCTCCTTATCAGTATTTTTGGAAAAAACCATCCATTTCAAAATTCCAAAAAATACAACATGATTCAGAAAAATTACTCCCAAAAATTCACATCATTGATTATTGCACTTTTAGCGCAATGTGAAAAAGTCGGTTCAACTAATTCTTCTACAATTAATATTAAAGATATTAATTCATTAGTCTCTAGTATTGCAAAACTTGCAAACAGCACCACTGACAAGAGTCATGCTGCATTAAAAAATTTGCTTGATAATGTCCGATATTTACAATCCTTCTCTAAAGACGATCTGAATACAGTACGAAATACTGCAATTCTCGCTACTCAAGAAAACTTGGCGATGGACGATCTGCTCTCAAATCTGATCGCAACACAAAATAATAAAAAAACTGCAGCACAAGATGCGTCTGAAAAAGCTGCACGTCGAGTGATAGAAAACGATCGAGTTATCGACCCAGAAGATACTAAAAAACGACCAAGATATGAGCAGCTTGTTGATGACATTGAATTTGTGAATCTTCCAAAAGAGCTCAATGAGTCAGAGGATGATATTCGAGCACTCTTCAAAAAATCGATTAAAGAAATTCACGATCTGATCAACCCAACATCCGGCGCAATTTTGCTGAGTGGTCCTCAATGGCCTAATTCTCTTAAAGAATTTAATTCCCGCTCTATCCATTCTCTTTCACATGATGAAAAACGTTCATTTATAGATAAAGCACGCCATTATCTCATGACTCAACAACATCATCAGGGTAAAAATATCGGCGAATTAATGCCGTTGTATTTAACACTGATTGCCGTTATTGGAACAATGATGGCCCAATCCTCAGCGAAAGGATTACAATTCTATCCTAATGCCGCGCAATTAATCGTTATCTTGATGCAAGTTATTTCTCCACGCTCTTATCTACAAGTCGGAACTGGAGAAGGGAAAACAGCGATTTCTATTATTACGAAACTTATGCATTACAGTATGGGATATCGACCAAATTATCTCTCTACAACACCAATTCTTACAAACCAATCATATTATGAATTTAGCCCATTACTCTCAGAGCTAAACCTTTCCACATCACTATATAATGGTACAGCTCCAACAGAAGATATGGAGCGTGCAGACACATTAACGCAATCACTTGATGCTATCCTAGATAATTTATCTAAAGATCGTGACATGGATGCATGGGCTGATAATCATAGCTTGATTGTTGATGAAGCAGATGTTCCATTATTTCGACTCAATATTAGCTTTAAAATCGCAATTAATCATTTAGAAATTAAAAAATCAAAAGATTTTAGTCATAAAGATTTAGCAATATTCTATGAAATTGTTAACCGCTTTGCAGCAACCGAGCTCAGTAAAGAGAATAATCTGTTTAGTCCGCAAAACATGCCTCATCCTAGCACATCGAGCGCAGAGTCATGTGAAGAGCATCACAAAAAGATTGCAAGAAAACTCAAAAACTTCAGCACTCACTTAATTGAAAAATTGCGCAAAAAACATGAAGCAAATACTGAAGATGCTTCAGTTAACAACGATCCTGCCATTGAATCTCACTTAAGTACACTACCAGAGTTAACAAGATTTCAGAACAAAATTGAAAAATTTAGCGATGCTGTATATTTTGAGCTCGTTGATGCGATTCAACAGGTTCAAATGTTTGTAGGACATACTCATAGTAACTCTTCAGGAAGCTCAGATCATCCGTTACTTCCTGGTGAAAACAAGCATTATACATTGTCTGAAATTAACGTTGGTGGACAAAAATACATTCGAGCCATTCCACTAGTCCGTGGTGTACCTTATGAAAAGCTAACCTTTTCTTATCAAGCACAACAATTATTGCATGCATACTTAAACAATTACATCAAAGAGAATCAAGCACTCTTTGCAAAGCGTGCGCTGACACCAAGTGCTTTTATCGACTTTCCTAAAATGGTGCAAGTCATGGACACATTTGCGACACATTTCCAAAAACCTTTAAAAGAAGGTCGGTCTACGATGATTACAGGGACCATTGGAGATGATGATGAAATTAACCAACTCTTAGAGTTTGTTAATGATGATATCTGTATTGCAAAAGTTCCTCGCTATCAGCAAAGACACGTTGCGCACAAAAG
>VGTX01000005.1 GCA_016874315.1 Gammaproteobacteria bacterium
TATTTTGTTTCTGATTGTAACCTACGAGCCGATAGGCCGACAACTCAGTCGAATGCGGACTCTCTATCATGTCATAGTCTGCAGCCATTTCTTGTAATCGCAACGGGATCGCTCCTCGTGATATTTCACAAACCAGCCATCTCGCCTCATCGCGCTGCTGACACACAACATCAATAAGATGCTCGTACGAAGAGATTTTTCTAGTTAACCAATACTGTCTCCATGAAAGTTTTTGATATCCAAGCACAAATCCCGCAAAAAATAACCAAATAATCAACATAATTGGGTAAATTAATGGTATTTCATATATTACCTGATCATGTGAAACGATAAGATAATCATGACTTAAAAAGCCCACCATTACGCTTAATAACAACGTAGCTGCAATAAATACTTTCATGATGCTGAATTCTTCCACTGTTCAATGATGTAATGCTCTGGAGTACAAAGAAGCTGTAAGGGTTCAACAATATCATGCGGTATATCAGTATTCCACTGTAACTGACAAGCATCATGATACCGCCCGGTATCAACATAATTCTGTAATGTTAATAAGATTTCTGTTTCAGAATTTTTAGGCTGCTCTACTTTGACACCAAATTTCTCCATAATATTTAAAATCCCATTTCCAGAATGGTCAGGTGATTCTTTTTGTAACCGCCGTGCTAAAAGTTGACTAAAATCTAACCATGTTTTTCGTTGACTAATTGACTCAATCATCAATCGACGTTGCTCAATGGATAAAAAATCTAACTGACTTAACCACCAAGAAATTCGCTCAGAGTCATTAAAAAATAACTGCTGCGCAATCAATGCTCGCGCTAAAATCCCTATATCATGATGCGCTTGCAAAATCCAAGTAACAAGCTGCTCTGCTTCTTCAGAATTTCCAGTTTTAACACTTAACGCAATCGAACTCAGTGCGCGCTTCTGATCGGAAATGACCAATTCCAACTTGACCAAATCTGCAGAAAGCTCATCTATTTTTTTATTTTGATTTCCTAATGCTTCAATAAGATATACTTGACGAGCATGTAATTCATAGACTTGCCATAATCCATAGATTGATAAAAACAGAAAAATTGCTAGTACAACTGATTTTAAAAACCTATATCCATATTTTTTTAAAAGGTCAATGATTATCATCTAGTGTGTTCCTGTTTTTGCACGCGCAGTATTGGCTAAGACTGGTGTATTAATTAATTGCTGGAATGCAAAAATTAATCGATCGGCATATTCTAATGTATGAATCATTTCCGCAAGAAGTGGTGCTAACTCAGGCATTAGCTTTGCAATTTCCTCAGGGTTAATATGCACACCTCCAGCCACTCCACCACTCCCTCCACTCGCAAGATCGAGCTGTGTGAGTGCATAAGCTAACTCTTGAACCGAGCGCATAACAATAATCGGCACAACAGTTTTTCTATGAGCTAAATAACCTGGTGTAAAAAGCTTTACTGGCTGAATTACAACCTCTTCAACATCCTCATCTGGTGCGGTTTGTGCAGTATCAGCTGAGGCTGTAATGACTCTCATAACGTACTGCCCCTGCTGATCGAGTTCTTGCTCCTTGCGACCAGCCCAGTCATTAAAAAATTCACCAACTCTCTGTGAGAATTCTACAACACTTTGATCGGATGATTTGAGATATTCTTGAATTTTTTTTGAAATTGCTTCCTTTTTTTCATCAAAGACCGAATGCACTCTTGTATCTATCTCCGCAGACAAATGATCTTTTATCGTCGTAACCATGATAGTTAAACCAGTGAGCAACAAATCTTGATCTAATTGTATTCCAGCTGGATCATTCGCTACTTTAGTATCTCCGCGAGTTAATGCATCATTCATTTTAATAATTTGTTCAGGTGTATATGGCTTAGCATTCAGCCTGGCCTGAGATGTGTTTAATACGAAATCCAACATATCTACGGGAGTTGTTTGAATAAGTCCAAGATAATAATTCTTCACCTCATCAAATTTGGCTGGATTATCGCCAGAAATGGCCGAGGCTTCCGCTACATATGCAGTATCAATTTCACGCAACACCCACAAATAATAAAAGAAATATAATTGTAATACCCCATTATATTGTATTGGATATACCGATCCATCTAATTTTTGAGGGTCACAAATTAAATTTAAATCGATATGAAACTCTTTGAGCAAGTTCACCCCATCCTGTGCAATTTCTGCGCGCTGCGATGGCGTAAGAGCTTTTAATTTATCAATAAATCGATTTTTCGTCGAATTTGTTGAATTTTCCATAGTAGTCTTATCATTGTTATATTCAATCAGCTTATTGAATTATAGTACGCGATTGTCAGGACTCATGGTGAATGTACATGATTTCAGATAGCCAATGTTGTTCCTGGACAATAAGTTGTGTTTGTTTTGTGAAATATTTTATAAGTCTTTTGGCTGATAAACTAATGTAGACATCCTGTGAAAAATGAACCTGACCTAATGCCTGTGCTGCACTAATTGAGCTACATATAATAAGCCCAGAATTCCACGCACTTGCAAGCAGCTTTGCATTCATGTAGTCAGGCCAATTCCAGTGCGTAATAACCGGCTGAATAAAATTATTTTCTTGGAAAATAGCAAGATGCTTTAACACCCCCTGATGCGACCCATACCAATATGTATTTTTTTCTCTCCATTCATTCATGTAACAATGACACAGCATTACAAAATTAAATGACCCATTATTAGGAATTTTGATTTTTTCTAGCTCAATTCCAAGAGAAACAGCAAATGCTCTTGTCTCGGGCCCTATACAATAAATTTTAGAAAACCGATCTTTCCAATAAACGATTTGCTTTAACGCGGAAGTAGACGAAGCAATCGCATATGAATCAACTTCAGGTACATTAATATAATCATTAGCCTTAGTACGAACCATGGGCCAATGCTCATAATCAATACCTCTTTCGCGTAATGCAAATCGAGTGTTTTCTGTTAAATCGTGAGTATGTGTTATACAAATGCGAGAGTACATTTCGACCATGAATGGGTTTTAAGACGAAATTCACGAATTGTCCAAGACAATGCTGCTTCTAAATTATCACAATACGCATGAGCTCGGTGCCAATCATTTAAATGATTCATTGCAAAAATCCAAACGATTGCACCTTCGCAATGACTTTGAATGTCCACATAAATTCCAACTGCACTTTGACAAGTGGCTGCAAATAACGCAGCAATCTCTCTTTCCCAAATCATTCTCATCTTAAGAGACAAATTGATATTCTCTTTAATCATCAACCATTGTGAATCATCCTCTGCTCTTGCTTGCAAGGCCAATAGTCCTTGATTAAATGGCGGCACCATTTCATCTAATTCAAACATAGGACAAGTTATATGCATACCCAAGCGCTGCAAGCCTGCAGCTGCCAAAATGATTCCATCAAAATCACCTTGCTTCAATTTCTCAAGGCGTGATGTGACATTCCCCCTCAGAAAAATAACCTCGCAATCAGGCCTTAATAGCTTCATCTGCCCAAAACGCCGCAACGATGATGTTCCAACTCTGCTGTGAGTTGGCATTTTCTGCCAAGATTCATATGGGGTAACACAAACATCTTGATGACTCGCGCCTTCATCGAAAAGCCCAATAATTTCTAAACCTTCAGTAAGCTCTAAGGGCATGTCTTTACAAGAATGAACTGCCAAATCAATCTGATTTGTAAGCAATGCATGTTCTAGCTCTTTAATAAAAACGCCTTTCCCACCTAATTCCTTCATAGGAGTTGAAGGAAAAGCGTCTCCACGTGTATTAATTAATACAAGTTCAATATGCTCAAGAGGGTAATTCAAAAGCTCGGCAACTCTTTTGATAATCATTTGAGTTTGCGCACGAGCTAGCGCTGAGCCTCGAGTTCCGACACGAATGATACGATCAGACTTTCTCATCAATTAATACCCAAGAAGGGCGATTACTGGTCATTAACAATAAGAATGGCACAAGCGCAATACTAAGTAAACCAAATGCAAAAGATAACATCATCACTGTAGAATAAGTCCGCGAACCTTTTTCTGAACTAATAATTCGATCGACAATTTGTCCAGAAATATCCCTTCCCATAAATTCTAATTCACGGGCACTTTGCGCAAGTGCAACCAGTGGACTATCAGGAGATTGATCGAGCATCAGCATTGCATCAGAGAGTGCATAAAAAGAGGCTGCATAATCGGTTAACATCTGAATAAAAAGTTTTTTATGCCCAGTATCAAGAAACATATCATTATCAATTAAATTAACAAACACATCCAAAGAGCTTTTAAATCGATCGACATATTTGTGGCATGGTTTTAAAAGGAAGTTTTTCTCACTATACGATAGTTTTAATAGTTGATGATGATAAGGCTCTAGCAGATCGCGAAAAGCAAATTCTTGGGTTTCTAACTGCCAGATAAATGTTTCAATTTTAATATAATCTTGCTTCAATCGACCTTTTAAGCCATGATCGAAATCAATTCCTATGCGCTCATAGCACTGACTTGTTACTTCGAAGTCACGCTGATAGACTTTGAGTCCATTACGAAGATGTGCCAACTCATCTTGCAACTCTGTTTGTTCTTTTAAAAGCTGCGAGAGATACGTTAAATTGTTTTCAAGAATCGCTGCATTTGCATTAAATTTCTTAATTTCATCCCAACTTAGTCGAGTTAAAAAGTTTTTCTCGTTTTTTCTTAACAATAAAACATCTGAATTAATTTTATAAGAGTGGCTAATCGCACTTTTTAACATTGTAAGCTGCGCAGAATGTGCTTCAAAAACTTTAATTAGAGTGACGGTCAAAACGCCGAGTATGAAAAAAATAAGAAGAAATTTATGTTTTGAATTCATGCACTATTAATCGCAACAATACTGTATATCTTATATTTTTGCTAATTTTATCAAAATACTCAATAAAATAATTGAAAAATTATCGCACAATCAAACATCGCCCTTAAATACTTAGTGAAGCGTCGCTTAGAGACAACAAACTTCATACACACCCCAAGCTCAAAAGAGAGTGAATTGATTTTTTATAAAATATGTAACATACAAGAAAAAGACAAATAGCCCCCAAGAATAGGAGCTATTTTGAAAAAATAACTGAGAAATTTTTATAGGAAATAATTTTTCAGCACTCAATTAAAACCAAATCACTAAACCCGTAATCATAAAAATTAAAAGTAAAAGTGTACCTTGTAACAGCCCCAAAACCCACCAATCACGTAATGTCCAATATCCCATTCCATAAGTAATCGTTCCAGCTCCTGTACCATAATGTGTCAATCCGCCTGATAAAGAGGTGGAAAATGCTAATCCATAAATCAAAGGCTTAACAGGCACATTCAAGCCCAATCCAATTAATACTAAAGGATGAAAAATCGTTGTAATATGACTTGTTAACGATGCAAAAAAGTAATGTACATAAAAATTAATACACATCAAGCAACAAAGCATCGCTTTAGGACTTAATTGTGGTAAATAACTCATGAGTGATTGAGCTGCCCAATCAATAAATCCATGGTCTTTCATTAAAGCTGTTAAGGTAAATAATACCGTAAGCCATATAAATGTCGTCCAAGCATGATGATCGGTCACTAATTCGTGCCAAGATAATACTTCCGTGATTAATAAAATAGTAATTGCAAAAAGCGCTGCGGCAGTTGCTTGAATACCAAATAATGGACCGATTACCCAAGCTGTTAGCAAAAATAAAAAAACCATTCCCATAATCATTTCTTTTGCACGCATTGGCCCAAGTACAAGATATGCATCTTGTGTTTTTTGCCCTAACTCTAGAATGCGATCATGATCGGGTTTTACAATTTTTTGCAAAAACAATGGAGTGACAATTAAGGCAATAATCGATGGTACAATTGCGCCAGAAAACCAATCGAGCCAGGAAATTTGATATCCAACCTCAGCAGCAATATTAGCAATCATGGGATTGCCTGCCATTGCAGTTAAAAATAATGCAGAACTAATTAAGTTCGCTTGAAAACATCCATAAAGAATAAATGCATTCCAATGTCTAAAATTTCTATCTTTTTCAGAGGGTGTACCAAAAATCCCCTCTCCTAATGCCTGAGCTACCGGTACAATTAATCCACCACCACGCGCAGTATTAGACGGAATAAATGGCGCAATTATGCATTCTGCCAACATTAGAGCATAGGTAAGGCGTAACGGAGTGCTACCTAATACTGCACTCATCCATAAAGCAATCCTTTTCCCTAGTCCTGATAAAATAAATGCTTTTGAGATAAAAAATGCAAAAACAACCAGCCAAGTGATCGGATAGCTAAACTTTAGTAGTGCCTGGTCAACTGTAATCGTAGAGGTCGCAATAAGCGCTGACATTGCCAAAAATGAGACAACGCCCATTTCGTATACTTTAAATATAACGAGCGCAATGGTGATCACAAAAATAAAAAATGCATTCCAACCAACTTGATCTACGCCCTGAGGAATTTGCACAAGATGCGTACAACCAAAATAAAATATACTTGCAATTATAATTGCATACAGTGAACGACGATGATCCATGCTTTTAAACTCAACGAAGTAAATTAATCCACATCATAGACAATCTCAAGCTTGGTGTAAAATAATCTCAATCAGTATTGCCCCGCGCTCCTTGATCATATTGCTTACTACGCATCGTAATCTGAATGAATGTATCGGATTTTATTACACCTAGATTTCTCTACAAAAAGACGTTAACATTCTCAGTGCATTAATTCTTAACTAGGTTTAATTACATGAAAAAATTGAAAAATATGAGTTACTCTTTATCTCTGGCGGAATAACTACTCATTATAATCACTCCTCAGAAAAAGTTGGTCTCAAAGAAGACGTCGCTTGGGCATTATTTTCAGCCGCATTGCAATGGGTTGTTAATACTGTTCTTGATATTGTGTCAGGTAGAAATAACAAAGACAAAAAAGATGAAAAAGACAATCGATACAACAGCCCTTTTTCTTCTACAGCTTTTTAGCAAAAACATTCCTTACCTCACCTCATAAGGATATTATGCTGCCCAATCAAGATACTCAAACCTTCAACAGCAGAACGTATACAAGCCCTTCCGGCAGTTTAACGAAAATTACTGTCTTACTCGTCGGCGTTTTCTGCGATTTATTGCTATGGTCTATCTTTATTTTCTTTGGCATGATCATCTTGATATTAGAAAACCATAAGTTCTTTTCTCACTTCTTAATCGGGTTGATTTATCTTTTGACTGTGGGGTGGAGAACATTTAGATCAAATTATCCAGTTATGTCTTTGGGGATGTTTTTATCCTATATTCCTGCATCATTATTTTTAATATATATGCAATCAACATCAACGCCTTCATCAGATTTTTTCTTTATCATCGAATTAATTTTTTTAATAAGCTTATCTCGAATACCACTACTCATACAGAGTCCATCCTATAATGCAACCTATTACAATATAATCAAAAAATTTACCTTTTTTATAATTTTGCAAACATGTTATGGAGTAGCATTAGAGACAATAAGACCCTCTTTTTTTGAATCATTTAGGTGGCCTTTAGGATTGTCTGACTTAAAACCAAATCTAACATATGAATCCAAAACGAATATTCAGTTTTTTTATGATAATAAAGAGGAAGCAGATCGCATAGAAACTTATTTGCCAGAAATATTAGCAACTTTAAAAAAGTCCCCTTTCTATACAAACGATGAGTCCTTGGTATTAATTGAAAAATTTCAAATGCCCAACTTTGAATTTATTAATAAAAATTTTGATAACACTGGTGGTTTTTTCCTCCCTATAAAGCAATACAGTTACTATCTTGTAGAGCCAAACCGATCGTTCACCCCTGAGTTAACGTACTATTCGCATAATAATAGATATCGAGCGGTCATTATTCATGAGCTTACTCATCAACTAATCAGTAGATTTTATGGCAAATGGTTCAGCTTATTTTTCATCCCTACATGGAAAAATGAAGGATATGCAGAATATCTTACCGCTCAAGGGTATTACAGTACGAAATCAGAATTACGCGCAATTTTGTACGAAAACAATATTTCCGATCAAACGTTAGAAGATCCATTTTCTAAAAAAAGAAAAAACAAATATGACTTAGACGATTATATGTCAGCTTTTTTACAAACACGTTACGCACTTGATGTACAGAAGATCTCAGAACCAGACTTCATGAAAGATGCTTATCAGCCAGCATCTGCAAGAACAATCAGAGAATGGTTAGCCAACGAAGAGTAGCATCTATAGCAAATTAGAAATAGACAATTACTTAATAAGATCGATATTCTGTTGTTATGACGTTCATACGAGAATGCCCTATGTTTCTATTTGTAAGATATATTCTTTGGGGTCAGTGGTTATTGTTAAAGCAATTATTAAATTATTTCTTACACAGCTCTGCATTAAATTCATATGATGTTGAACGAGTTTTTGCAGAGAACCTCCGTGTGACGACATGCCTCAGCAAAACCAGCCCCTCGTCATCCATTTCACGCGATACAAAAGTTGTTCTTATAAATCATCGATGCTTTTCTGATTTTTTTATTGATGGATTTATCTTAAAAAAATGTACTCACTTATCTCGATGGGCTGTTGGTATTTTTTTTCCAATTTTTGGCCTTTATGGCCTTATAAGCGGACGCATTTTATTTTTTCATCGCGGAAAAACACCTCGAAAAACACTTGCTTCCAAGATTGCGCTCCATCTTGAAAAAAATCCTGATCGGCCATTAATCGTGTACCCAGAAGGCACAAGATATCTTGGGACTACACCTCGCCCCCTGAAGCATGGAGTTATAAAAATATGTTTTGAGCAAAATTTGCCCTGCCAGATTGCTATTATTTGGGGGAAAGATCGTATTTTGAATGAAAAAACATTTAGTGTAAGTTACGATCAATTATGTATATACAGCTTTTCAAATGTATTTTTGCCTGCAGAATATGTGGATTTTGATTCATTTTATGTAGCAATTTCTATGACATGGGAGAATATGTGGGCACAAGTTAGTTCTGAATACCCTTCTCTGTAAAATGCAAAATACCATAATTATATTAATGTAAATATCTTACTTTAATTAATATATATTCTACTTATATAATTTTTCGAGTATTATGTTTATTAATCCGGGCTAACTACTACATGATTAGAATGATTATTTTCTCTTTTTTAATAATGTTATGCTCTCCTATTGCAGCATTAGAACCCATTAGTGATCAACTTGTTGCTGTAGTTGAGAAAAAAGCAATTACAGAGCAAGATGTACTAAAAAGATTTGAGTTATATGCACAACTCGGCTCTGATAAAAGCCAAGGGGAATATACACAAATCAGAAATTCACTTATTGATGAGCTCTGCTTAGAAGAGATCGAAAGTCTTTTTTGGCAAGAAAACTCGTTACCCGAAATATCCATCTCTGATGAGCAAATTGCCTTAATTCGTGCAAATTACCCTGATATGGACTGCGACGATCGAATATTAAAAGCAGCTTACCTTGCATCTATGCGCCGCGATCGAATCAAGCGAATATTTGTACAGCACCATGTCCCCATATCTTCACAAGAGTTGAAGACAGCTACTGCGCAAGCAGGATTCTGGCAATCTCTCCAAGCACAATGGTCTTTTGATTTAGCTTATTCTCAAAAGCCTTTCAAAAACAGTGCTGACGCAGAATCTAAAGCCAAGCGCCTGATTCTGCCTGTTGGGCATATTGCAACAGCGATCGTTAAAAATGTGGATTGGTCCAAAAGAAATCAATGGCAGTATTTTGAAGATGATGGTGAATTTGTTGCCGTAAAGCTCTCTGAGATTAAATTGCCAAATCTTCTATCTCATACGTACCGTGTTGAGTTATGTGCCGTTAGTCCAAAAGAACTCGATCTTTCAACACAGAAAACTTTTAAATCATTTGATGCTCTTTCAGAAACGTATGGTAAAACTTTTATAGAGATTAGCTCTTTAAATGAAGTGCCTCCGGAACTTTGGGCAGCGGTCAATCAATTAAACCCAGGCGAAATTTCCCAACCATTTGCTATTAACGATCAATATTACGTAGCACGATTAATAGATTGCTCTCAAACCCTTTCAAATGAACGGATTCAAGCAGCCCTAACTGATGCTTTACGTCAATATCGTGCTGAAGAAAAACTTCCATTATGGTATCAAGAAATGAAACAACGTTATTTTGTTAAGGTTTTTGCATAAAAATGAAACATATACCAAGACGAAGATTTGGCCAGAATTTCCTACAAGATAAAGAGATTTTGGAAAAAATCGTTAATGCCCTTGAATCTCCAAAAGGGTCCACATTGCTAGAAATTGGCCCCGGTCAAGGAGCTCTGACTTTTCGTCTTCTTGATCGAGGCTATCGAGTGATTGCGATTGAAATCGATCGTGATTTAGCCGATGCGCTCATTAAAAAAAATCACCCAGATTTAGTTGTTATAACACAAGATGTTTTAAACTGTAATCTTAATATGCTGTGCGAAGAGCATAACATTTCTGAATGTATTGGTAATTTACCTTATAACATTTCTACACCATTTTTAATTAAATTTACAGAACTTCAGCGTAAATTGCCTGGTCTTTTCTTATTACAAAAGGAAGTCACTGATCGTATTATCGCGTCTCCTGGAAATAAGGATTTTGGAAGACTTTCTTTAGCAATAGGACAGTTTTTTACCGGACATCCCGTGTGTTTTGTGCCACCAACATGCTTTTATCCAGCACCAAAAGTCAATTCCCAAGTGATCGCACTCAAACCACGAGATAGCGCTGAGTGCATAGTCCATCATAAGTTTTTTGCTGAAATTGTGCATGAAGCTTTTCAGCACAGACGAAAAACCCTGCGCAATGCTCTACCTAATTGGACGATTGACTTTACAGGTGCTGGGATCGATCCTCAACGCAGGCCAGAAACTCTCTCTGAAGCAGAGTTCAACCACCTATCTCAATATGCTTGTCCAAAGCTGGCTGAAATTTAATCAATCCAGAATAAACTTCGTAAGCAGTGAGTCCTTTACCCCATACACAGCCAGTATCAATTCCTGTGTACCAAGGACCACTGACACCACCTAGTGAAGCCCAATGTCCAAAAACCACCTTAGGCAATTTTTTTTCGAATTGAGAGTCAATCATATACCAAGGCTGACTTTCAAAAATAGACTCCTCTCCTAAGCCAGGAATGTCTTTTCGAGCAAGATGTAAAGATTTATCATCCACATTGATAAATCGCATGTGTAAAAATACATTAATATAAAAACTTATTTGCAACAGATAAGGCTCGCTTTTCAACGGCTCTGTAATAGCCAAATCAAACATGCTACCAATCTGATCGAAATCCTCTTGCGAGGCAGATTGGATCCAATATTTTAAAGTGTCTGCGTGCTCTTGATTTTGCTCTAGCGTCCAATGAGGCCATAGCCCTGCATGTACCAAGTAAGTGTTTTCTATTTTTTTCAATACATCTCGATTTCTCATCCAACTTAACCAGCGCTCTGCATATGGCTGCCTTGCGATATGCTCAAAATCATCAATTTTTCTACTACGATCGCTATGAAACCATCGAATAAAAGCAAGCTCATGATTTCCAATAATACTATCGAATTGCGCATTTTCTGAAAAAAGCTTTAATACCGATTCGGAATCAGGGCCTCGATTAATCAGATCTCCAATACTAATAACAACATCATCAGAATTCAGTTGCAATTGCTCAAGAAGCGCCATAAGAGAACGATAACATCCATGAATGTCGCCAATTACCCATATTTTCATATGTAACTACACATTTGTAAGATTTTTCTCATTGTAAATCTTTTTATGCAGATCTGTACTCTCCTTCCATGTTTTTTTGATATAATTCTCTCCATGTCCTTATTTTAGGTGTATAACTATGTCTTTTTTAAATCTTTCAGGTTATGCCTTTACATCCCTTTGTGATATTCCAGCAATTAAAGCAACGCTCAAAGAGCTGCAGGCTCAAGAACCATACGCACACTTGCGAGGAACTATTTTACTTGCACCAGAAGGAGTTAATCTTTTTTTATCAGGAGATGAATCTGCTTGTTATGCAATTATCGATCAATTATGTGAATCCACTTCGCTAACACGTGAAGCTTTGCAATTAAAGCCAAGCTGGAGTGATGAAATTGCATTCAATCGTTTCTTGGTGAAAATAAAAAAAGAAATCATAGCGTTTGATGAGTTTTATTCCCCTGAACACGTTGCACCATATGTTTCTCCAGCTCAATTAGATGAATGGTACAATCATGATGCAGATAATATTGTGTTACTTGATACACGCAATACTTATGAAACAGAATTAGGCACTTTCAAAAATGCAATTGTTCCGCCACTCAAATCTTTTAAGGATTTACGTCGTGCTGATATTTTAGAAACACTTGAGCCCTACAAATCTAAAAAAGTTATCACATTCTGTACTGGTGGAATCCGTTGCGAAAAAGCAGCAACATTCTTGAAACAGCAAGGTTTTAATGACGTATATCAACTGCATGGTGGCATTCTTCGTTATTTTGAAGAAACAACCGCACAGAACTATACCGGCGAATGCTTTGTATTTGACAAGCGCGTCTCTTTGACACCAACACTTGAGACAAGTGATAAACACCTCTGCTACGCCTGCCGACACCCCTTAACAATTGAAGATATGCAATCGCCCTACTATAAAGAATGCGAATCATGTCCTTATTGTCACAAATAAAGAGAAGTACATTATGAATATTAAAGAAATTGCTTTTTCATCGCCAGATCGCGCTCAATCTGTCCCGGTCATCATTGAAATTCCTGCTTATGCAGATCCAATAAAATATGAACTTGATAAAGAAAGTGGCGTGCTAGCGGTCGATCGATTCCTCCAAACACCAATGCAATACCCTTGTCACTATGGTCTTATTCCTAATACTCTCGGAGGAGACGGAGACCCGCTTGACGTTTTAGTTTATGCCCCATATAAGCTTATTCCAGGATGTCTGATTCGAGTCAGGTTACTGGGTGGGATTGTCATGCATGATGAATCTGGAGAGGATTTAAAATTTATTGCTGTGCCCATTTCTAAGCTCTCACCAGAATTTGAAAAATTCCAAGAAGTTCACGATCTTGATGAGGGCTTAATTAAAAAGATTTTCCATTTTTTCGAGCATTATAAAGATCTAGAAAAAGGAAAATGGGTTAAAATGGGTGAAATTTTCTCCGCTCAAAAAGCTCGTGAAGTCCTTCTTTCATCGATTACGTAATATCTTCTGCAATACTTGCTCCTGATAAGGGGCAAGTGAGTTTTCTAACGGACCAGTCCATTTTGAATCTTTGCTTTTGAGCATTCCAAGCGCTTGGAAATCAATAGAAAATCCGAATTTATAATGCCATTGAGATCCGTTGGTCTCCGGATCGTATTCTTTATCAACGCCACCAGACACTTTCCAGCTCCAGCAGCAATCTTCATACCCAAAACTTACTTTTGCTTGCGCAATCTGGATAGGAATCAGATCCCAAGTCATTTCAATTCTCATTTTTGATGGATTTTCTGGTAGATTTTCATACAAACAGTAATATTGAGCAACCGATTGCACTTGTTGGCTCAACCGATCGAGTGGATAATATTTATGGTAGAAAATACCAGACCGAATATGCTTAGTTGAATAATACATATTATGCATCATTTCTGCACGGACCCATTCATTTGTGGCAGTATCATATAATGTTGCAACATCCCATGAACCACCACTCACTCGAATAGAAATAGGGGACAAAAAGTGCTTATCTCTAAATGGTGTTAAATAAGGCTGTCCAGCGGCACTCCATGGATTTGATGGAGATTTAATCGCCATTGCACAAGATACTTCTGATGTAATGTTCTCATCTAAAGACATTTTCCAAATTGGGGTAATCCATGCGCCATTCGATCCCCAGTCAAGACCTTGATGCCATCCAGGACTTACAAAAAAATCATAACTAATCGGCTGCGCAATCACATCCAAGAGAATCGGATCTGTTGATGTCTGTTCGCTAAGAGAGCCGGCTGCAATAATTTTTAAATTACCGGCACCTCCGTGAATCTCAATAAGAGGCACTTTCCACCATAATGATCCAACAAATTGCTCCTCTATAGGATAGGCACTGAGTCGATGTTTAAGATAAAAATCATCCAAAACATACGTATTGCCCTCTAAACGGGTACGTACATAGCAATCATCATTATATCGATGAATCAGATCAGCCCCAACATTTAATCGAGTGAGTCGATCGTTTGATGTCCAATCTGCTCTACCCAAATACTCAATAACTTCATAATTTGCCTGGTGCGCTTGTTCACTTCTATATAGTTTTTCAGTAGAAACGCGAAGCAGTCCTAACGGTGTTTGCTTTTCAATCCATCCCTGGTTAACTAAATATAACTGCTGCCAAAAAGAGATTGCGCCGGGATATCTATAGCAGAAATTTGGATCGCTCACTAACGATCCTTGATACCCATAATTAAAACTCTCAAGGTCGTTCTGCTGACTCGAAACAGAAATCATCCAGCTTTCTTGAGGATTATTTCCAAATGGAATCGTTTGCATAAAAACTTTTGCATGTATATTGTTTTTAACAACATTTGCCCCTAATGAAATTCCATTTTTAAAATTTATCTGTGGAATAATTTCTAACTCTTCTGCTTCATTTGTCCATAAAATAGGCCAAACTAATGCGGGACCACTCTGCGTTTCTATTTGAATGCGAGGAATACTCTCGAGTGCTCGTTTTGATCGTAATCCTTGGTAAACAAACTCACTCGCATAAAAAATTTCATAATCCCATAAGAAAACACCAACATCTGAAAGTTGTAATAAATCTTCATCCATATCATATTCAAGCTTTTGAATATGCATATACCAACTTGGATCGATAATATCACATTGAGTTGCAGTCAAATCGTCAATTTGTAACTTTTTATTTTCTAGCAAACATGAAGTCGCTGTTCCGTATAATGCATATTTAGGTAAGAAAAATTTTAATTCATTTCCTAAAAATCTTTCATCA
>VGTX01000006.1 GCA_016874315.1 Gammaproteobacteria bacterium
TGCAATCTATTCCAGGAATGGGTGCCGCTGCAAATAATATTTCCTCCGCAGAAATCGAAGCCCCTATGAAGAAGTCTATGGCATTGATTGACTCTATGACTCCAAAGGAGCGTAAAAATCCAGCTCTTCTCGAGCAGGGCGGTCGTAAAATACGTATTGCCAAAGGTGCTGGTATGCAAATCGCTGAGCTTAATCAGCTCATCAAGCAGCTTAAGCAATTCCAACAAATGATGGATATGGTCTCTAAGAATCCTGGAAAACTTCAGGCTATGATGAGTCAGTTCCAGCAACACGCTGGGCGATAAGCGAATCCGCCAGAGTTTAACCGGATATCATAAAAATCCGGTTAAAACTTTTTTACACAAAAGCCTAAAGAATTTCTAAAAGACGCCGATATGTCGAGTATTGGATGAAAATCATTTTAAGTAGCATGTGATGTTGTATTATCACTCTTTTAAAGACGGTAATCGTTGGACTGCAATCTTAGATGAAACATCTACATTTCAATCAATCATACGGAAAGCGTTAACAGTTCCTGCGAGTTTTTATGACAAAAAACCCATGAACCGACAAAAGAAGCTTGTTGATGCTCCCCTCTGATATTATAAGGAGTGCTCGATCATGGCCCAGAAAAAAGTAGGTTTTTTTGCAAATTTGTTATCGAAGGTCGCTTCTTTCTTTGGGTTTGGAAAATCTGAAATGGATCAGCCATCAGAGATTAAAAAGGTCATTAATCCAAGGCCGAGACTTCCAAAAGATGGTTTTCAAGTGGATGCTGGATTGCCGGGTAGATATCGCTCCGTAGCGGGATTAGAAAGCGGGGCTAGTAATCCTCAAAAAAAACAGAGCAAACCAGAGCAAACCAGAGCAATCCAGAGGGGTATCGCTCATAAATTTACTAGGTACTGAGTGTTATTTTTGAGTGCCAGATCTCTTTCTATATGACATAGATATTTCCATTTCTTTATGATAAGATGCTGAGACGCTGTAATATTGCGTTTATTAATAGACAGAACAGGCCTTGGTCGCAAAGAGTTTCTGTTCACATTTTATAAAAATGGAGTTAATCATGAGTCATATCGTATTAAGTGCACAAGAGCGCGTGCATATTGGGAAAGGTGCGAGCCGCCGCCTAAGACATGCTCAAAAAGTCCCAGCAATCGTTTACGGAGCTCATATGACTCCTATCGCTGTTGAGCTTGAGCATCGTCATGTTGTAAATTTACACAGAAATAAAGAAATATACAGCCAAATCATTACCCTTGATGTTGCTGGTACAACACATCAGGCTATTATCAAGCAACTCGATCGCCACGTTTACAAAAACAAAGTGCTGCACATTGAGTTTCAAGCATTGTCTGGAACAGATAAAATCACTGTTGATGTTTCACTAAACTTCCTAAACGCTGACCGTTGCGTTGGTGCTAAGAAAGGTGGTGAGCTTTCAGTATATCTTAAATCAATGAAAATTCGCTGCTTGCCATCACAATTGCCTGCGCATATTGATGTCGACCTTGCAAATCTTGATTTAGAACAAATCATTCACTTGTCTGACCTAGCACTTCCAGCTGGTGTAGAGAGCTCAGATTTAGCATATGGAAAAGATCATGATTTAGCTGTTGTAGCTGTTCATGCTCTTAAAGACGACAGTCAGCCTGCGAAAGCTTAATGACTGAACGTGTTTGTGTGTGTGGCCTGGGAAATCCAGGGCCTGAATATTATGATCAGTATCATAATTTTGGTGCAAAGCTTGTTGAAGAACTTTGTGACCGTAAAGGCTTTGCGTTTTCTCAGCACACCAAAACACGTGTTCGCCATGCCATTGGTATGGTTGGTGAGATTTCTGCGCACTTTATTATTTTGCCAGTTTATATGAACCAAAGTGGCCTACCTATACGCCAGTATTTGGATTTCTATAACATTACTTCTGACCGTCTT
Source organism: Gammaproteobacteria bacterium (assembly GCA_016874315.1). Taxonomy (GTDB): domain Bacteria; phylum Pseudomonadota; class Gammaproteobacteria; order Berkiellales; family Berkiellaceae; genus LLD-282. The sequence continues at coordinate 1,939 of VGTX01000006.1, forward strand.
ATTATTATCCATGATGAACTCGATTTGCCCTTTAGCACTTTACGTATGAAGTTCGGTGGCGGCTCTGGTGGTCATAATGGATTAAAAGATATAACAAAGCACTTGAGCACCGATAAATACTGGAGAATTCGTGTTGGAATTGGGCGCCCGCCTCATCCTGAAATGAATCCTGCTGATTATGTTTTATCGCGTATTAGTCGCGAACATTCTGCCGTTTGGCCTGCAATTCAAGATCGCCTCTACAGCTCCCTTGAACCAATCATCAAGCGAGATTTACAGTTCCTTGCACAACAATGGCATCGTTAATTATAAAGAATTCTTTGCACCCATAAGCGCTTCGTGTGATAATCATTCTATTCTATAAAAATGAGCACACTCAATATATGAGTCAAGATGATGGCATCATTAATGATTTTCTCAAACAAGATTATCAATACAGTTGGGAGACCTTAATTGAGAGTCACTCATTCCCTCCTGGGCTAAATGAAGATACTGTCCGTGCAATTTCTAAAAAGAAAAAAGAGCCAGAATTTCTTCTGAAATGGCGACTACAAGCCCTTGCAAAATGGCAAACCTTAAAAGAGCCACATTGGTTGGCCGGGCATTACGACCCAATTGATTATCAGGCTCTGAGCTATTATTCAGCTCCAAAATCTCTAGAAAATGCTCCGAAATCTTTAGAAGAAGTCGATCCAATTTTATTAGAAACATATGAAAAGCTGGGTATTCCACTGCATGAGCGCGCAGCTCTCGCCGGCGTTGCGGTCGATGCTGTTTTTGACAGTGTTTCAATTGGTACAACATTTCGAGAAACTCTGCGTTCTGCGGGAGTAATTTTCTGCTCCTTTGCCGAAGCTGTGCATGAGGTTCCTCATCTTATTGAGCAATATCTTGGTACTGTTGTGCCAATTGGTGATAACTTTTTTGCGGCACTAAACGCAGCTGTATTTTCTGATGGTTCGTTTTGTTATATTCCTCCTGGCGTTCGATGTCCTATGGAGCTTTCCACATATTTTCGTATCAACGCTATGAATACCGGGCAATTTGAGCGCACACTGATTATTGCAGACCGCGATAGCACGGTTAGTTATTTAGAGGGGTGCAGCGCACCTCGCCGCGATCAACATCAGCTTCATGCTGCTGTTGTTGAGCTTGTTGCCTTAGAAGGTGCAACGATTAAATACTCCACTGTGCAAAATTGGTATCCTGGTGACCGCGATGGGCGTGGCGGTGTTTTAAACTTTGTAACAAAGCGTGGATTGTGTGCCGGCGATCGGTCAAAAATCACATGGACTCAGTTGGAGACAGGCTCTGCTGTCACATGGAAATATCCATCAGTGATTCTGAAAGGCAATCGAAGTATTGGTGAATTTTATTCTGTTGCTGTCACAAAAGACCGACAACAAGCCGATACTGGCACAAAAATGATTCATCTTGGAAAAAATACTCGCAGTAAAATTATTTCAAAAGGAATCTCTGCCGGACACTCTTCGAATGCATATCGAGGACTTGTTCGTGTTGGGCCACGCGCTGAGCATGCTCGAAATTTCACCCAATGTGACTCATTAATCATTGGGAAGAATGCACGCGCTGATACATACCCTACTGTGAAAAGCACAAACCATACAGCGCACATTGAGCATGAGGCGAGTACTTCTCGAATTTCAGAAGAGCAGCTGTTTTATTTAGCTCAGCGAGGGGTCGATCAGGAAACAGCATTATCGATGATTGTGACGGGATTTTGTAAAGAAGTTGTCAAAGAGCTCCCTCTAGAGTTTGCTGTAGAAGCTCAAAAGCTCTTGCAGGTCACACTTGAAGGAAGTGTTGGGTAAAATACAAGACAATATTATAAATATAAAGAAGAGGATGCTCATGCTAGATCTGAAAGATTTCACTGTGAAAATTGGTGAAAATACTGTTATTTCAAAGATGAACTTATGTATTCCAGAGGGACAGTTACATATTATCATGGGGCCAAATGGTAGTGGGAAAAGTACACTCACACAGGCTATTGCTGGAAATCCCGCCTATGTCGCTGAGGGGCATTTAAGTTATCGAGGTCATGATTTGACCCTGCTCAGTCCACAGGAGCGTGCACATCTTGGAATCTTTGTAGCTTTTCAAAATCCTGTTGTTATCCCAGGTGTTTCATTGATTACGTTTTTGAAAACAATCGTAAATGCTCATCGAAAAGCTCGTGGCGAAGAGACTCTCGATGCTGCGGATTTCCTAACTCAAGCAAGAAATTGTGCAGAGCTTGTAGGGCTTGATGAGTCATTTCTATATAGAAATTGTCACGAAGGGTTTAGTGGTGGTGAAAAAAAACGCGCCGAACTCTTACAGATTCTCTTGCTTGAACCATCTTTTATTATTCTTGATGAAACAGATTCAGGTTTAGATCGAGATGCATTTACATTGCTTGTTGAGCTCATTAATCGCTTGCGTAACCAAAATCGGACTTGGTTGGTGATTACGCATTACGATCATTTTTTAGAGGCTCTTCAACCCGATTGCGTGCATGTTTTATGGAAAGGTATGCTTATTGAGCAGGGCTCGCCTCATGCTGTAAAAGAGCAATTACGTGTTGGTGGATATCAAGGGCTTGCATCTAGAAAGGGAGTTTTGGAGTCATGAGTAAATTGACTAAGAATCAAAAGATTATTAGAAATTTCGATCGACAACAAAAAATTATTGTCCCAGATGGTGAAAATCTTGAGTTGATTATTGTGCTTGATGAAATACAATATTCCGATAGGAATCGCGAAATATTTGTAACGATTGAGTGTCACTCTCATAGCGAATGTCAGGTTGTTTGGTATAACAAGTCTTTTCATCAATCCTCGTGTAAGCTTGATGTGCATTATATCCTTCACGATCATGCCATCCTTTCAGAATCAATTTATTTGACAGATCATGATGCATTGGAATGGAAAGAGCACTATCAGATTGGTTATGCAGCAAAACTCAATGTCACGGCACTTTTTATGCGCAACCAACCATCAACTCTCCAGTATCATTCAAATATCATACATTCTGCGGATAAAGGCCAGTCTAATGTTTTGATTAAGGCTGTGCATTTTGATGACCAGCAGACAGATTGTTGTGGAGAAATTCAAATTCATCCAACAGTCAAAGATGTTTCTGCAAGTTATTATAATCATCATTTAGTATTTGCGGCTAATCCAATAATCATGGCTGAGCCACAACTTACTATTCAATCTGGAGAGGTTGAATGTCGGCATGGGGTCACAATAAGTGAAATGGATGCAGAGGCTTTATTCTATATGATGTCTCGTGGACTCACTATAGAGCAGGTTCAGACACTCATTGTAGATTCATTTTGCTCACCTTGTCTTAATCACCCCTCTATAAAATCATTGTATTACGATATGTTGCCAAGGAGAGTATAAATGTCGATACGTTCTGATTTTCCTTTAATTGTAAACCCACCATATGAGCCTTTTTGCTATGCAGATAATGCAGCAAGCACACAGCAGCCTCGTGCGGTTATTGAAGCAATGCAAGATTATGCACTTCATATGCACGCTAACATTCATCGCTCTCCATATCGTCTTGCAGAAAATGCATCACATATATACGAAAATGCACGTAAAACTCTAGCTATGCGCTTTAATGTTCCGCATCAAGGTGTTGTTTTTACATCCGGCGCAACAAGTGCACTCAATATGCTCGCATTTTCCCTATCCCAGGAGTTGAAGCCTGGTGATGGCGTATTGTTATCTTTGCTCGATCATCACTCTATGATTGTGCCATGGCAAGAGGCTGCTAAAAGGCACCAGCTTAAAATATTTTGGGCACCTTATGATCGAGAAACGGGATGTATCGATTTGAATGCGGTTAAAGATATTGTACAAAGACACCCTGAAATCAAAATCATGAGTATTATTGCAGCTTCGAATGCTTTGGGGACAAGACAGCCTGTTGAAGAGCTTATTTATCTTGCACGTTCCGCTAATATTAAAACGATTGTTGATGGATGTCAGATTGGTTTAGAGCCCACAGATTTACAACGCATGAAAGTCGATTTTTGGGTTGTCACCGCGCATAAAATGTTCGGCCCTACAGGAATTGGCGCAGTTATGACTCCTCATGAAGGAATCTGGGATACTTTGCCTGTTTATCAAACCGGTGGCGGCGCAATTAGTATGGTTCATCAAAATAATACGCTGTTTGCTCATGGACCTGCTCGCTTTGAAGCGGGTACTCCGCCAATTCAAGCTGCATATGGCTGGGCCACTGCGATTGAATACCTTAATCGACATTCATTTTATCGAGAAAATCGATATCTTCGTCAACTCACAGATTATGCTGTAGAGATGTTTAAAAATATTTCAGGATATCGAGTGCTCTTTTTAGATAGCAATGACCGGCTACCCGTTTTTTCATTTGTGCACGACCGTATTCACCCGCATGATTTAGCAACATACCTCGATCATTTATATGGGATTGCATCTCGTGCGGGGCATCATTGCACAATGCCATTAATGGAATCTTTAGAGCTGCCAGGCACATTAAGATTATCATTTACATGGTATAATACCAAAGATGAAATTAATAAGTGCGTCAAAGCACTAGAACAAGCTACAGGGTTCTTTAATGTCTGATCTTACTGCGTTGTACCACGATCTGATTTTCGATCATAGCCAAAATCCCAAATGCTTTCGCACTCCGAAAAATATCGTGCAAAAGCATGAGTCTTTTAATCCCTTATGTGGAGATAAAGTTTGCTTGTTTTATGATGGGCAGAACTATACATTTGAAGGAAAAGGGTGCGCTATGTCGATGGCTTCTGCATCACTTTTGTTAGAGCATATTGCGAATCATGCGCATACCAATCCATTGACATTTTTAGCAGATTTATTTCAGATGTTAGATGGTACACTTGCAGATGATAAAAAAAGGTCACTCGGTAAATTACAAGTGCTAGAAACCGTGAAGCATTATCCTTCTCGGGTGAAGTGCGTCACACTTTCTTGGCATGCTCTACGTGAACTTATTCTTAAAGGAGGAGCAGATGTTAGCTCAGAGCATTCATCCTGCGATTGCCCTCACCCGTGATGTGATTGGGCTGATCATTCCTGCTGGAACACCATTCCCCTTGAAATCAGGGATGCTGGTACAAATTACACAGGCTTTAGGCTCATCGTTCACTGTTTTTTGTGAAGGACATTTAGTGCGCTTATATGGCAGAGATGCAGATGCTCTTGGTTTGCCTGAGCCTGTGGTTGAATTGCATTCCGATCTAGCCATGCCTCTGACGGAGCAGCATGTGATGAAGACATTGAGAGGGATTTACGATCCGGAAATTCCTGTTAATATCGTTGATTTGGGGTTAATATACGACTGCCGAATTGAGCCGCTAGAGAGTAATCAATTAAAAATTTGGATTGTGATGACATTAACCGCGCCAGCCTGTGGCATGGGTCCAATTCTTGCGGGAGATGTTGAGTATTTATGCAAGCAACTTCCGAATGTTGCAGACGTTCATGTTGATGTTGTTTTCGATCCGCCTTGGACTCATGAACAAATGACACAAGCAGCAAAATTAACACTCGGTTTAATATAATAATTTTATTTATAAGGAATCACTAGAAATATGGGATTAAGTTGTGGTTTGGTAGGGCTACCAAACGTCGGAAAATCAACATTATTTAATGCACTCACACGGTTGCAAATTGAAGCACAGAATTATCCATTTTGTACAATTGAACCAAATGTTGGATTAGTCACTGTTCCCGATCCAAGATTATCGGTGTTGTCTCGCTTATGTAAACCATTAAAAGAAATCCCAGCAACATTTGAATTTGTTGATATTGCTGGACTCGTTGAAGGGGCGTCAACTGGTGCTGGATTAGGAAATCAGTTTCTTCATCATATTCGTGAAGTTAATGCAATTTGCCATGTTGTGCGCTGCTTTGAAGATCCGGATGTTGTCCATGTATGTGGCTCTGTTTCGCCCGTTCGTGATGCAAAGATTATTGAGCAAGAACTTATTTTAAGTGATATGGAGCTTCTCGAAAAAATGATTGCAAAAAAATCCAAGCAATGGAAAGCTATGGGCGAAGTTGGACAGCAGCAGCAAGCTGCATATGCGCAGGTGCTCGAACATTTGAGTGCAGGGAACCCAGTAAGAACATGCTCCGTAGAGCTTGTTGAGTGCCCACCATTACTCAGTGCAAAGCCATTATTTTATGTTGCAAACCGCAAAGAAGAGAATTTCTCAGCTCCTAATCCACATGTAACAGCGTTGTGCGATTATGCTCAGGCACAAGGTAGTACAGTGGTGATGGTAAATGCGGCATTTGAGGCTGAATTGACTGCGCTTGATGAAGAAAGTATCCAAGACTTCTTAAAAGATGCAGGACAAGAAGAGCCTGGATTGAATCGCGTTATTAGACATGCATATGGACTTTTAGGCTTAGAAACATTTTTTACAGCTGGTGAAAAAGAAGTTCGAGCTTGGACCATAAAAAAAGGCACTTATGCACCACAAGCCGCAGCGGAAATTCATAGTGATTTTGAAAAGCATTTTATCCGTGCTGAAGTTGTGAGCTACGATGATTACGCACACTTTGGTGGAGAGACTGGTGCGCGAGCTGCAGGAAAATGGCGCTTAGAAGGCAAAACATATGTTGTTCAAGACGGCGATGTGATTGTTTTCCGCGTTGGTGTTTAGTTGAATGGACCTTGAATTGTATATACATTATTTTGAATCTCAGAAAAATGTGATAGAATCATTAAATAATTCAATAAGATGTTGAAAAATATGATTGCAATTCCAGGTTTTATTCTCAGTAATCTCTTGCTAGGTGCTGGTGTTTCTCTTACTTCTGGCTGTGCTAGTGATGTTGTAGACGAGCCATCGCCAGTGCAAGAAGAGGTGAAGGTCCCTATTGAGAATGCATTTACGCAGAAAGGAACGATTTTTGTTCAAACTGAAGGTCAGTTGCCTTATCGCATTACTTTTTCATATTTGCAGGAAGATCAGGGACATTATCATATGGTATTATCCCCCTTTCTTTTATCACCAATTACTCTCGATGTTTCCGATCGGGAAGTGCGTTTAGAAGTGGGTGGAGAGACCTATTTTAATGATGATGCGCGTGAAATGTTGTTTAGTTATGTTCCCGAATTTCCTTGGGCACAAATCCCCAATCTGATACAAGCTGGGCAGTTGTCTAATACGGTGTGGGAGCTTGATAATTGGGAAGACCAAAAAGGCTTTCGTGTGCGATATGATAACAACCTTTTAGAGTGGAAAATCAAAGAACATGAGCCAATGTATTACACTGTGACCCATGAAACAGCTTCATAATGATGTTCTTTTAGGAACACATTTATTTGACTAAATATTTTAGAGCCAAAAAAACCTCGATGGGCTGAAAGCGGAGATGGGTGTGGCGCACAAATTAAAGTATGCGCTGCATTCGTCAAGACTTTCTTGTAGGCTTGTGCATGATTACCCAAAAGAACAAAAGCAATTGGATTTGATTGAGCATTCAGTGTTCGCAAAACGCGGTCTGTAAAGTAGGTCCAGCCTGCATGGTTATGTGAAAAAGCCTCACCAGCCCGTACAGTAAGACGTGTGTTTAAAAGAAAAATTCCTTGATTGCTCCAATGTTCTAAGGATCCGTGTGTTGGTATAGGCATTTGCAGGTCAGCACTCATTTCCTGAAAAAGATTGCGCAGTGAAGGTGGAAACGGAACGCCTTTTGGAACAGAAAAGCATAGACCCTCAGCCTGTCCTGGACCATGATATGGGTCTTGCCCAAGAAAAACAACCCGGACCTTATCCAGTGGTGTGAGCTGAAATGCTCGGAATACTTGTTCAGATTTTGGATAAATGATTTTTCCAAGTTGATATTCGGTTTCCAAAAATCTTCGTAACTCTTTCATGACGGGTTCATCAAAAATGCCAGCAAGAGCCTGTCCCCATGGGGAGCCTAAGAGTTGTATTTCTTTTGTCATGTCTGATTTTCTCTTAATTTTTTTCGATAGAAATGTTGTAACCACCATATGTGCGGAGATTAATGGCTCCACGATCGTGAAAAAGAAGATATTGCCCAATAATTCCACTGAGTATTCCTGTAAAAGGAACTTCAGTTTGCAATGTGAGGCTTTTTTTCATTTGGCAGTATTTTTGCACCGGGTAAATGAGATTTTTTTCACTATCTGGTATCACAGTGAAGGGAATCTGCAGGCTATTTGCAGCTTCAAAGAGTTGGTTGAGTCCGATATCTTCGATGAATGTGCGACATTCAGTGGCTGAGATTTTTTGATTGCCGGAAATTAAATCACGCCATTGTGTGACATCTTTCCATTGATAGGAGGTTGTCATTGCTCGCTCAATCAGGCCAGCATCTTTTCTTGAAGTTGTTGAAATTAATGGTTTGGCCCATGTAGCACCCTGATCGACCCAGCGAGTATGCAATTGTGTGGCTCGCGTGATTCCAACTTTGAAATCAGAAGTTAGAGCGCAGTATATGATATGAGGCTCAAAGCATACGGATTGTGCCCAGGCTGGCTCACGGCATGTGCCCTGATCGTAATGACATCGATAAGGCTGCAAAAAACATAAGTCGCATCGTGCGAGTTTTGTGAAGCATACCCAGCAGTAGCCTTTTTGAATTCGTGTTGTCTTTTTACAGCCAAGACATTGAGATTTATGTCCAAGGGTGATCGTGATTTCATGACCCACAAGGTCGTTAAGATTTTGAATGGGATTATGAGGATTTTGATAAAGAACAACACCATCTGCGGTGATGGAGTGCTGAAGTTTTTCAAATATGGTCATGAATAAGACCTGTATAGGGTATTTGGCTATGAGTGGGCTCGAACCACTGACCCCAGCATTATGAGTGCTGTGCTCTAACCAGCTGAGCTACATAGCCGAAAAGGTATTAGCCAGTCGAAACTGGAACAAATGTTATTCTATCAAAGCTCTTCGTGCTTAGCAAACCTTTATATGTGGGTTTTAGAAAGATTTTTACAACTTTCTCTCAATCTGCAATTCAATATAAATATGATTGCAACCCGATCTGCCGCATCAGTATAATGGCCAGATTCAGGGAGTCTCTGTAAGCACCTCTTTTGCTATTAGAGTGTAATTTCATAATAAAGGATTTTGTGACATGATTGGACAAAGAAATTTAAGAGGTGGCATGAATTCAGGTTATTTTCATGCAGCGGCAGATTGGATGGAATGGTATATGTATCCTATTTTGCAATGTATCATTGGACTTGCTGTGCTGTATCGCTGTTGCAATTGTAGTCGATTTTTTCGACGTGTCATTGTTGAATCTTTTGCGCCGAACTGTTTTAAATCTCGCGTAGGAGCTGGGAATATAGCATTCTCGGATGAAAAGCTTAAAAGTGTTCATAACGAGCCATTTGCAATTACTCAACGATTTAATATGAATGAAAATTATCCTCAAAATGATAAGCAGGGCGCTTCTCTGACGAAGAACTCCTCTTGGGTGATTTTAAATGATGATATCATCACTCAAGAGAATTCTATTTTGAAAATCTAATACATATAAGGCAATAAAAAAAGCAATGTGCCTAGGGCTATTCGGTACATTCCAATATATTTTAAGAAATTCCATTTATATTTTTCAGCAATAGCCCATCCAATAACGAGTCCGATAATGGCTAAAAAAAGTTGGAGAATTGTCGGGAGTGCGAGTTGATTGCGATAGGTATCTACCCCAATCTTCACGCACTGTAAACATAAGTTAAGGCTAAAACTGATAATTAATGTGCGCCTAAAATCAAGCTTAAAAAAAAGTCCAGGTAAGAACGAAGCCGTCATGCGAGAGAGCCCTGGCACAAGTGACCCTAAACTATCGCAGAGTCCAATAAGTAGCCAAAGAGCATTAACAGAAATATCTTTTTTGGGAAATTCTTTATCCATTTGTCTTTGACTAATAAAATACAAGAGCCAGCCCATAGAAAAGTGCAGCAATGCACTAGGTAGTGCGAATTTCGAAATGATCTGTGATTTTGTAAGAAAGTATGCAAGCACACCAGGCGCAATCGCTGCCAATATTGTTCCAATTGGTTTTGGATAATCTGAACGATTAGACCGAAGCCAAAGAATAATCAGCAGTCCTGGTGCGAGCCATAGATGAAAATCATGTACAGTTTTGGATGTAAGATGATAGAGCGTTTTAACATGCCAGGATGATGAGATTGGAAAAAGTTCCAAGATGCTATGACAAAAAAGTGGCCAATGATTGTTATACATTTGACATACCTGTTGATATCTTAAGACGTTATGGATATGTGCCCATGGACTATTTTTATAGCACATGGGCGTTGTATCGGGAGACACACATCCTTTTGTGTCAAAAGAAAAATTTACAACCTTTTTAAGAGTTGAGTTTCTCTCTAAAGAGGCGATCGATTTGAGCTGGGTCACCAGTTCCTTTTGTTTCTTTCATAACTTGCCCAACGAGGAATCCTAAGATCTTATCTTTGCCAGATAAAAACTCTTGGAATTGTGATGGGAATTTGAGAATTACTGCATCAATAGCCTGACTGAGTGCATTCACATCCGATACTTGTTTGAGGTTGTGTTGCTGAATCAATGCATCCACATCTGTATGACCTTCCATAATGAGAGCAAGTGCTTGCTTTGCTGTTTTCGAGGATAGTGTTTGGTCAGATAGGCGATTGATAATTTGAGCTAAATCTTTTGGCTGAGCTTTAAAATCTTCAAATGTTTGATTGTTTTTGTTTAGTAGTCCAATACATTCCGATAATACAAAATTCGCAAGGGCTTTTGAAGATGTTTCTGGTTGTGTAAGGTGGCTACGTGCGTCATTCAAATAGCTTAGCCATTGTGTATTATCTAAGAAGAAGCTGGTTTCTTTAGCAGGAAGTCCATATTCTTCAATTAATTGCTTTTCTACCTGCTCAATAGAAACGATCTTGCGAGTATTGCGAATTCGTTCAATCCATTCCGAAGTAATTTCTAGAGGTTTTAAATCAGGGCAAGGGAAATAGCGGTAGTCGTGGCTATCTTCTTTGTCGCGCATTGCAATTGTTTGACCAGTAGATTCTTGGAATAAGCGTGTTTGTTGACGCACTTTTCCACCTGCATCAAGAATTTCTGCTTGGCGTTGTGTTTCATACTCTATAGCTTTTTCAATAAACCGGAATGAATTAATATTTTTAATTTCACATCGTGTTCCGAGTTTATCTGAGCCTATTGGTTTGAGAGAAAGGTTAACATCAACGCGGAATGAGCCTTCTTGCATATTTCCATCGCAGATATCAAGCATTTTAACCAGACGGTGTAATGTCTTGAGGTATGCGACCACTTCTTTTGCATTAGAAAAATCAGGAGCTGTAACAATTTCTAATAATGGGCAACCTGCACGATTCAGATCGATTGCAGAAGAATTTGGAAGGAAATCATGTAGTGATTTTCCTGCATCTTCTTCAAGATGTGCGCGCACAATATGAACAGAGTGTTTCTGATCGTCCACATTAAAATGAAAGGTCCCATTTCCGACAATAGGCTTGTCGCTTTGACTTGTTTGATATCCTTTTGGCAGATCTGGATAAAAATAGTTTTTACGTGCAAAGAATGTGTTTTTCTCAATATGTGCGTTAATAGCAAGTCCAAATACAATTGCTTGCTCTACAGCCTCTCTGTTGAGAACTGGGAGTGTACCAGGGTACGCCAAATCAACTAAGTTTGCTTGAGAGTTTGGGTTAGCACCAAATGTTGTTGGTGCACTAGAGAAGAGTTTGGATTTTGTTTTGAGTTGAATATGAACTTCTAATCCAATAACTGTTTGATAATTCATACAACCTCCTGCATCGCGATAGGGCTATGGGTAGAATGCCATGGTAGAGCTCGTTCTATTTGTGCAGAGCAATTTAACAGAGTTGCTTCATCAAATGGACGGCCAATTAACTGAAGTCCAAAGGGGAGTCCTTGGTGTTGCATTACAGGAATACTGATTCCAGGTAAATCGGCTAAATTGACTGAAACAGTACATAGATCGGAGTAGTACATTGCAACAGGGTCTGTATCATGTGCATTGTGTAAAAATGCCGCAGACAGCGTTGTGGGGGTTGCAATAATATCAAATGACTCAAATGTTTTGGCAAAAACTTGTTTCAGATGTTGTCGAATCAATAAGGCTTTTTGATAGTATGCATCATAGTACCCAGCAGAAAGAACATATGTTCCCATGAGAATGCGGCGCTTGACCTCTTCTCCAAAGCCCTCAGTACGAGAGAGAGAATATAACTCTTCAAGCGTATGAGCATTTTCATGGCGATGACCATAGCGTACACCATCATATCGTGCGAGGTTTGATGAGGCTTCAGCCGGAGCAATGGTATAGTATGTTGGTATCACATAGTCTTGAATTGGAAGATCGATCCAAGAAACTGTGTGTCCCATTTGCTCTAACGTTGTTAGTACGCGTCGAAATTCCGCTTGACCTTCACTATCCAGGGCTGCAAAGAATGAGCTTGGAACTGCAATTCGATAGAGTTGGTTCGATTCAAGGGATTTACTGAAATCAGGCACTTCTTCATAGCTGGATGTAGAATCTTTTTCGTCCACCCCGCATAAAATAGAAAGAAGTAATGCTGCATCCTCTGTTGTATGAGCAAACACTCCAGCCTGATCGAGACTGGATGCAAAGGCAATCATACCATATCGAGAGATTCGGCCGTATGTTGGTTTAATCCCTACAAGATGACAGTATGACGCGGGTTGTCGAATAGATCCGCCAGTATCAGAGCCTGTAGAAATTGGGGCTAAACCTGCTGCGAGTGCTGCAGCGCTTCCGCCACTTGAGCCACCAGGTACGCGATTAAGGTCAAATGGGTTTGATGTTGGTCCAAAATAGGAGTGGTTAGTAGCCGATCCCATTGCAAATTCATCCATGTTTGTTTTGCCGAGAAGGACCATGCCTGCGTCATACATTTTTTGAGTGACAGTCGCATCATATGGTGGAATGAAGT
>VGTX01000007.1 GCA_016874315.1 Gammaproteobacteria bacterium
ACACTCTTTTAATCCTAAACGTACTTTTTTCGACAATGTTTTTTGATGTCGGTCAGATTGCGAAGAAATAGCAACATGGAAAAACACCATGATAAGAGCCTGGCAAATTAACAATACAATCATTTGATAAAGAAGGGACTGATCCCAAGTAGGATTATTGGTATTCATGAAATACTTAACTTGAGCTTTAATTGTTGAACTGCCCCACCAGCCAGCAGCATAAGTTGCTAAATTTGCTGCTAACGAAAAAATACTATAAAGCCGTGGTGAATCTTTATGTCCTGTGATTTCAATAATCACTCCCCAACAAAGCATATTCAGCATAATCGAGGACCACATTTCAGCTGCAACGTAAAAAATAGTGATATACCAACTATTTAACAAGCTAATTAACTCATGTTGTCCAGAGAAATGCAGATGAAATGCTTCTTGATATGGTAAAACACAGAATGTCAAAATAGAAAAGATTAACGCAAAAACCGCATTCATAATGAAGAATGTTTTTCTTTGACCAACAGTAGTCTGAATTTTTATAGCAAACCATGTAAACACAATTGCCGCGGGCATAATCCCGAAAATTTTCAAATATGATAAAGCTTGACTTGGGAGTGTCGGGTCAGCTAATAAAATCGTTATTTTTAATGTTCGAAGAATGCTATAGACAAAAGAGACTAGAAAAAGAACAATAATCATCAATATTGTCTGCTTTTGCTCTTTTTGCTCAACTGGCCAGAAAAACCATTTTATTTTTTCTATTAAATTCATAATGATATGTCGTTCTTGAATTATTTAAGCACTTTCAATAATGTACCATATTTCTCAACAAATCCCAATCATTTTGCACGTAAAAATATCCAATTCCACTGCACTCGTATACGATCAGGTGGCTATACAAAAATAGCATGTTTGCGAAGATGTGTTAGTCTACACTCAATGCTGCAAAGAATTTTTCAATATGCAAAAACGCTCTCCAATTATCCTTTCAGGCTTTATTTTCGCTATCTTACTTCCTATCTCATTAGCATGGATTGCTATTTTTATGCTTCATTCTGAACGATGGACTCCAATTTTCTATGCACATGGTCAACTTGCCACCCCAGGCCATAGAATGCACATGCACGGATATGCAGATCAGTGGACAATTTGGATTATTAACGACTCTCTAACAGACTCATCATCCCAAGAATTAAATGCATCATGGTCAACTGAAATTGAAAAAATACCTGGATTTTTCGAGCAACATCTCATCAAAACAGAGCATATTGCCTTAAATGAATGTCCCATCGATATTCAAAATTATTTCTCAAAAACAGATACAAATCCTACTCATCCTGCCCTTGCAATTAGCGACCCTGATGGGTATTTAGCACTCACTTTCATAGACGAATCCGATCCACATCATGTCCTGGCCGATCTGAAAACTCTCTTGAAATTTAAATCTGCACGCAAACCACCGACGCCTGATTCAACCGATTGTGCAAAAGCATAAACATTTTTAGTAATAGGATTGCCCTCATGAATAAACCCTCATTTTCCTGGACTATTATGATATTTTGGACACTATGTGTCATTACATTGGGCGCTTATACTCGTCTTTCTGATGCAGGACTTGGATGTCCAGACTGGCCAACGTGCTATGGTCAATGGTTTTTAGAGGCCAATGCAGCTTCGGATTTATCACACTCTGATTGGATAAAAGGCTGGATTGAAATGATTCATCGATACCTTGCCGGATCGCTCGGCCTTTTTGTATTTTTTATCACTTACCAAGCTTGGGTCCGTCAAGAAATTCAATTTAAAACAGTAATGATTTTTTGGGGATTAATTATTTTTCAAGCATTATTAGGAATGTGGACTGTTACTCTCAAACTCAATCCAATCATTGTATCCGCACACCTTTTAGGAGGATTACTTTTGCTTATTGGAGCTGTCATTTGTAACACAACCCCTGAATCACGAACCTCCGCACAACAAAAAAACCTCATTTTAATCAGATGGGTATGTGTAATATACACTCTTCAAATTTTATTAGGAGCCTGGGTCAGTACAAATTACGCTGGCTTAAGTTGTGCAAACCCATGGACATGCCAGCCCATGCATTGGTCTGGATTGCTCGATGCATCTAAAAATCTGTTCACCCCAGATAGCAACCCTCTACTGATATATTCGACCACGCAGAAAGCATTGATTCAATTTATTCATCGAATCAATGCAATTATTTTAGGATATGCTCTGTTTTACACACGTCATTGTTTTTGGAAAACCAACGATCCTTTACGTGCAACACTTGATGCTGCATGCCTTTTATACATTGTACAACTTATGATTGGAATATTGCTCGTTGCTTTATACTTGCCGTTTACAATTGCATTAATGCACAATATATTTGCCGCCTTACTTGCTATTCCTATTATGTCTGCGATAGCCTCTTTTTATGGGTCATCTAAGATTTCCATTCAATCAAAATGATGTTGCGCGCTTTTATTATCCTCACAAAACCCAAAGTGCTTATGCTTATGATGCTCACAACATTCGCAGGCATTATCCTCGCACCAACACCATATCCATCTACGATCACAATTCTTCTCATTATTTTTGGACAAGCTTGTATTGCCGGATCGGGCGCTGTTTTAAATCATATATTCGATAGAGTGGCTGATGCGAAAATGTCGCGAACAAATCAACGCCCTCTAGTCAAGAAATCTGTTCCAATCAACCACGCATATTTATTTGCACTTGCTCTTTGGATTGTTGGATCTATTTTAACGTTAATATCTGCAAATCAATTAACTTGGCTGTTAACCACTGCTGGTGCAATTGGTTATGCCGTAATCTATACATGCTTTTTAAAAACAGCTACCCCACAAAATATTGCTCTTGGAGGCCTCTCTGGCGCAATACCACCATTACTTGGCTGGGTAGCTTGCACAAACTCTATAGATCCAGGCGCACTACTGTTGTCAGCAATTATTTTTGCATGGACCCCTGCTCATTTTTGGGCACTTTCAATTGGAAAAAAATCAGATTATGAAAAAGCCAATATTCCGATGCTTCCGGTCACTCATGGTATAAAAATAACAAGTTATTTTATTATCAGTTATACAATTCTTCTTATTCCGCTATGCCTATTAGTTTGGCTCACAGGAATGTGTTCAATTGTTTATGCAATACTTTCTTGCGCTTTAAATATTTGGTATCTGTACATTAACTTAAAACTTGTATATGAACCTGAAAAATATGCTATGCGTAGTTTTTACCTATCCATTAGCTATCTTTATCTATTATTTTTCATCATGATTAGCGACCATCTTTATAGGAGATTTTTATGACAAATGTTGGACGCACTATTGGCGGGATCGTGCTTTTCATGAGCGCTATGTTGCTTGGCGTATTGATTAAATCACGACAATACACACCAACTCCTGAGCCTGTTATGCAACTCAAAACAGGAATTATTTTTCGCAACACAGAAACATTACCTCCACTCACTTTTACCGATCAGGCTGGTCTGAATTGGACGCCAAAAAAAATATATGGAAAATGGTCTCTATTTTTTTTTGGCTACTCTCAGTGCCCTTCATTTTGCCCTGAAATTCTAGAAAAAATGGACTTAATTGGAAAAAATTTCAGCAGCAACGAACTCGAATGCTTGTTCGTATCAATCAACCCATCTTATGATTCACCAAAAGTTCTCTCAAATTTCTTAGAACAATACCCTACGCCAATTCGCGGATTAAGTGGATCTAGTACATCTGTTAATCAATTAGCCACATTTTTTAAAATTCATGTCGAAGAAGCAAAGGGTCAAGTGCAACATATTGAACATGCCTCAGCACTTGTTTTGGTCGATCCATATGGAAGACCTTGCGGAATTTTTACTGAGTTAGATGATATTTCACAAGTTATCGCTGATATTCATACAGCACAAAAACAATTACGGTATACATTATTCAGCACACAAGATATTGCGTAACTTATATGATGGTAATTCTTAAAATTTATTATTGAACTACCATCAATAGAGCTTTAATAGCAAAAATTTATTCAATTGACTCGCGCTTTACAATTGTTGCGGAAATAGTCAGTGGTTTTCCTTCGCGCATTAAAAAGATATTTGCGTTTTCGCCAGGACGCATTTCGGTTACTTTCTGTCGCACATCTGAGCTATCTCTCATCTTTTTATTGTTAATTTTTATAACAATATCTCCAGGAAGAATACCTGCAATCGCAGCTGGTGATTTTGCATAAACTGCACGCACTAAAACCCCCTCACCTTGAGGATAATGAAAGAGCTTCCTAATATCTGAATTTAATTCCGCCATAATTAATCCCAACCAACCACGCTCAACCTGACCAGTACTAATCAAATCATTCATAATTTGTTGTGCATATGTAATAGGAATCGCAAATCCAATTCCATTATTACCGCCAGAGCGACTCAATATTGCTGTATTCACCCCAATGACTTCACCATCAAGGTTAATCAGCGCTCCTCCTGAGTTCCCCGGATTAATAGAAGCATCTGTTTGAATATAGCCCTCATATAAATTCAAACCCAGATTCTTCCGATTTAAAGCACTCACAATCCCTTGCGTTACAGTTTGTCCCACTCCAAATGGGTTTCCAATCGCCAACACAACATCACCTACTTGTAATGCTTCGGAATCTCCAAGTTTTGCAACTGGTAAATGATCGCCGTTTATTTTCACAACCCCCAAATCTGAAGGAGGATCGTAAGCAATGACTTTGCCAGGAAATTCTCGACCATCTTCCATTTTAATAATCAAATCTTTCGTGTCTTTTATCACATGATAATTTGTTAAAATATACCCATCCTTTGAAACGATAAATCCCGATCCCATTGAACGAATACTCGGTCCATCCTCCTCAACATCATCTGCGAGAAATTCTTTCACCGGAGAGTCTGAATAGATTGGAGAAAAATCTTTTTTTAAGGATTTTTCCACTTGAATTGCAACAACGCATGGATTCGCTTTTTTAACTGCAGAAGCAAAAGACAGTTTTGAAGATCCGGAACTGTAAGCAACTGTTGAACCAAGCATCACAAGAAATATTGCTAACTTTTTAAACCACATTATTTTCATCCTCTTTTCAATGATTATGAGTTGACAACTTGACAATACATTATGATAATCAATCAGATAATATTATTTCTTGAGGAGATCTCATGCCCGGATTTATTGCACTCATATTGTTGGCGTTTATCACCGTTTTGATCTATCAATCCGTTGTTCAAATTCCTCAAGGGTACTCTTACACCTTAGAACGCTTTGGCCGATACATCCAGACATTGGAGCCAGGATTACATATGATTTTTCCTATCATCGATCGGATCGGTGCGCGAATTAATCTTATGGAGCGTGTTCTGGATATTCCATCACAAGATGTTATTTCTCGTGACAATGCAATGGTTCGTGTTGATGGTGTGTGTTTCTTTAAAGTCGTTGAGCCCAGTTTCGCTGCATATCGCGTGCTGAACCTCGAAAAAGCTGTTACAAATATTATTATGACGAATATCCGTACAGCACTAGGTAGTATGGATTTAGATGAGATGCTTTCTCACCGCGATCAGATTAATGAAAAACTTTTACATACAGTCTTGGGCGCAACAGAAAGCTGGGGACTAAAAATTACTCGTATTGAAATCCGAGATATTCACCCACCTCAAGATTTGATTAATGCCATGGCTGCACAGATGAAAGCTGAGCGTGAAAAAAGAGCAAGAATTCTGGAAGCGGAAGGAATCAAGCAAGCAGAAATCTTAAAAGCAGAAGGTATCAAACAAAGCACGGTCCTACAAGCAGAAGCGTCTAAAGTCGCAAAATTCTTAGAAGCAGAAGCTCGGGAAAGAACTGCTCAAGCCGAGCAAGTTGCAACTGAAAAACTCAATGCAGCTCTTACCAATCCTCAATCCAGTTCTGCTCTACAATATTATTTAGGGCAACAATATATTGCTGCATTTAGTAAAATGGCAAATTCAGCCGGTAGCAAAACAGTATTTGTTCCATATGAAAATGGTTCGATGATTTCATCAATTGGAGCCATTAAGGAATTATTCGATCAAAAATCTTGATCGAATAGTCCCATAGACCAGATAGTAAGATCGGCAATATAGGACTCTAACACTTTAAGGATGATCGATATGTTTCTTGAAATTTCGTACCTTTGGATCGTGATTGCATTCATGGCATTTATTTTTGAATTAATTATTCCTGGAACATTCGCCTTCCTGTTTATAGGTATCAGCGCCTTGTTGACTGCAATCATTAGTATGCTATTTCAACTCAATTGGCTTATGAGTGTTGTCACATTTGGAATTTTTGCGATTGCAATTATTAGTTTTGGATGGAACAAATATGAGTCCTCTTGGAAAGTTAAAAAGCATGATAATCCTAATAGCTCAATAAATATGTTAGTCGGACAAGCTGGCACTGTATTATCGGTGCAAAATAATGAGCTCAAAATTAAAATTGACTCGCATATTTGGTCAGCACAACTTGGCGCTGACGATAAGCCTGTTGATGTTGGAGCAACTGTTTGGGTAATTGGAGCGCATAAAATGACCCTGATTGTGAGCTCTCATCGAAAAACTGGGCAATCTGAGAAGACCCCTTTATAATATGATGAAGGACTATAAGACCTAAGACGTCACGAATGAAATATCTTTATAAAGTTTTTAGAATTTTCTATATTGCACCGCTTTTTTGCCAAGCCGTTGGACTGCTCACATTAATCGACTCAGCAAAAGAGCATGCTCTTTCCTGGAAAGCTCAAGATTTGCAATCACGTAGTAATGAAATGACTGGTACTGTTGCACTCGGATCGTTATTACCCTCAATCTCACTCACTGCAAATCAATCCTCAGGGGTTTCCTATTCTGGAGCTTATTCTTACGGCTCCACAACTGTTCCGGGCGGTAATCTTCCTTATCATCAAACATCACTTGCAGCGCAAGTACAGATTCCAATTTATACTCCAGGCGCACTTGCCGGGTACTATGCTGCTGATAAGAAATCGGAAATCTCTACATATGACTATAAACTTTTTGAAGAAAGTTTTATTCTCAATCTTTGCTCTCAATATTTTAATATTCTTAAAAGTGATAAAGCGCTCGCCCTTTCTCGCGAAGAATTAGAGATGAAAGCAAAATTTTACTCTGATGTTTCGGAGCAATATGATGTTGGTCTTGTTGCAATGACTGATTTAAAAGAGGCTGAGGCAGCGCTCGATTTGGCTCGAGCTAATGAAATTCAGGCAGTCTTTCAACTTAATAGTGCAAAAGAACAGCTCGTTAATCTTATACAATTAACACCAGAATACTTACAGGATTTACCTAGTTCTATTGATGCAGCCTTACTTCCAGTCACGTCCGATCGTGGAACACATCCCAGTCTATTAAAAGCACGTGCCACTGTAGATCTATCTCAATACTTAGTAAATCAAGCTTATTCTGGATTTTCCCCCCAACTCGTAGGAGTCACAAACTATTCATTATCACCTGTGAACCAAAATATATCACATTCCGTTTCTTCGATTAGTGCAGGACTCTCTTTAAGCTGGAGCCCTCCATACGGAGCCACTTCGATTGCACATGTTCAGCAACAAAATTACGCACTTCAAGCCGCTCAAGCGCAGCTTATTCAAACTCATCACGATCATGAAACTCAATTAAAGATTGGGCATGCAAAATACGATAGTATGTTACGCCAAATTGAAGCGCAAAAAGTTGCGATTCGTGCCGCGACAATATATTTAGATGCTGTTGAAGCAAGCTATGAGGCAGGACAGCGCACAGCTTCAGATGTTTTAGCCGCTCAAAGCTCGCTCACACAACAGCGCCAACAACTCTTTAATCTTACATACGACAGCCTAACATTATATCTACAGCTTGGAATGCTTCACTGCTGTCCTATCGATGACCTATTACGCTCTTTAGATGAAATTTTAACAGAGTCTTGGAACTGGAACTAATCTGCTATCGGTTGCACCTGAATGCGAAAAAAGATGCACATCTTTTCTTTCAGAAAAGCTTTTGTTTCAGATTTAAAGGGCTGCAACCGATATTCATTAATCAAACGTGTTTGCTCTTCTCGCCATAAATCCCATGCCTTTTGACTAATATGCTCTATAAGATACTGTCCTAATGCATCCGAATATGGAGCTGTTTTCATTGCTGGATGCTGGCCCTTAAGATACTGACAATATATGTTATCCATTGATGCTACCTTTATAAAAAAAGATTGGTAACCATTTTAGCGAGTCTTACCCAATAACTCTATTATATAAAAATAATAGAATGGAATTATCATGCCATAGACCTTACTTTATTATAAAAAATATTTTACAATTCATTGTGTTAATCGAACTATTAGAAAATAATATGAATGCAATAGACCTCAATTCTTTATCCGGCTGCGCCGGAGGCTCACAAGGCTTTACCTGTTCTCAAGAAAATATCGTATCTAATCTTGCTTGGATTGCGCTTTCTGTTGGATTGATTTCTGGCAGTGCTCAAATGAGAAATCCACTTGAATGTGCAGTCGTCACTGCTGCAACGGCTATGTTGACGCTCCAAACATATATTTTCCTTAGTATATGCCATAACTGTGCTCACTAAAAAAAGATTATGTAATATATTATTAATCTCCTATCATCAATAAAATGCGATGAAATTGTTATGTTGTATGCGATAATAATGTCCTATGAATAATCATGTTATTGTTATCAAATGAATATCATTTTCATCCAAAATCTTACCGAATGTCTCGGTGGTGCGCACCTCCGGGGCCCCGCGAAAATACAATACAAAATGTATCAAGCAAATCATCTCTCGTTCCTGCTTGTATCTATCAAAGACCCTACACATGGGAAATACCTAGCATACTCCTTGGCGGCATGATGTTGCACTTTGCATTATCAAATAAATCACCCCTTGGATTATTAGTTGGTGCTATTGGTTTAGACTTATTAATATTGCCAACAGCGAATATACTCAACTGTACAACTATTAAATCAGAACAAGTAGCCAAATCTTAAGGCGTTAAGGCTTAAAATCGCTCTTATTGAAAAGTTGTCAATATAAGAATCATATATCAACTATATGATTCTTATATAAAGAATATTGTTATTAAATTGAGCATGTGACATAATAGCCCACTTATATTTTTACTTGAGAATTTAATAATGCGTACTTTTTCTTTCAATCAACTCGAACTTTGTTGCGGTGGCGCTAACCTCAGAGGCCAGAATGAAGCGAACCATGAAGGGTCAACAAACAAATTCTGCCTCGCTCCACACTGCGATTCATGCTTAATACCCCATAGAAATCAATGCGCTATTTCATCTCTTGTTATAGGAAGTGTATTAGCATATTTTGCAGTTCGCTCAAAATCAGATTCCCCAGCCACCATAGTAGCTGCAGGTTTAGGCATGGAAGCAGCAGTTTTTGGTGCAAGTCTTCTTGTTGACTCAATATTTCTTTGCGATTAATGCAAAACACAAATCAAAAACAATATCTTAAATAAGTTTTTATATTAATAGGCTATTACTTGTTATGGAATCTCATTACTCATCTCCATATCCTCGTCGAACAATAAAAAGCTGGACTAAAAGAGAGCACGGAATCAATCCAACAGATCGTGAATGGATGAAAAATCACCCAAATTACACCTCCTCTCTTGCAGAAATCACAACTCGTCTTACGCAAGAACATCTCGCAAATCGTACAATCTTTCTTGATATTGGATGTGGTGATGGCCAAAGTCTTCTGCAGCTCGCGCAGTGGGCCCCAGAAGCACTTGTATTGGGCGTGGAAACTCATACGCCTGGAGTGCTAAATGCCTTACAAAAAGCTGAGTCTCTGAAAGTACAAAATATTGCATTTTTTCATGGGGATATCCTTGATTTACTTACTCACTCTACACAATCGTTTCACTTCGATCGAATTCATATTTATTTTTCCGACCCATGGCCTAAAAAAAGACATCATAAACGACGCTTGATGCAAGAATCTTTCCTTGGCAAGATTTTATCGAAACTCAGCCCTACAGGATTAATTCATATTGCAACTGACTGGGAGCACTATGCGCAAGAAATCTCAGAACGCCTTGAACAAATAAAAGCTCACACACCCATCGATATCCGCAGCCAACATCCAGAATCTGCAGCAATTTTTCAAAGAGAGCCGACAAAATATGAACGAAAAGCCTTTAAAGAAGGTCGTCAAGTTTTTGAATTTTATATTCGAAAACACGATATTTTTTGACTTTTAAATATTTAGTCCTTCACAAAAGTTGAATTTTTAAAAAAAATTCACTTTAATGAAAGGGAGTAAGGACTAACCTTTTAAAGGAATCCAAGATGGATCAGTCTCCCGTTAGCAGTAAGCACCCGTTTCTAACATTAATTGAAACACGGCCTCATATCGATAAGATTTTATCAGAACTCTTACACGGATCGTCTACTGGCGATATGCTTTCACCTGAATTACATGAGCATATGCAGGCTATTAATCAAATTATCACAGACTATACAGCCTGTTCACAATTTTCAGCAATTCCCTCATGTGAAGAGTATTTTGATATTCTTCCGCCAAAAGTATTAACTGCTTTAACTAATAATGCAGTAGGGATTGGATATCTCTCTGAAGCACTAAATGCTATCCCATCACGCAGCGCGCTCTCTCACTTATTATGGTTATTCGTCCTGCGATGCGATCATGAAAATCGTATTTTAAAAGTTATTCTTTCTGAACTTCTTCATCAGCATCATGATGAAATTCAAGAAAATCATCACCTTGTCTTTCAAATGCCAGAAAGTTTAATGAAAAGTCATACAGATAAAGCAGCCGTTATTAATCGCAGACGATAAAATCACATTGCAACCCCTGACTTGGTTGCAATCCCCCTGAAATCCTTCTTCACCTATAATTTATAAAATCCTTTATTCAATAGGTGAAGTACTATGGAACAGAGCCCAGAACAAACACAAACAAACCTAACAGATGTCGAAAAAGATATACTCAAAATTATTACACGCAGAGGACCTAGCAGTGATTATCTGACAAATAAAGATAAAAGAACGATTATTCGCGAACCAGAAGAATTTGTAAAAGAACTAGAAGATGCTAAGGAATTTCGTAACAAAGCGATACAAAATGAAAGAAATAACAATACCGATAGAACTCCAAAAGCTCTACTCCAAGATGCTGGCACACAACAAATGCAGAGTCGGATATTTTTTTCAAAATCAACATCAGAAACAGATAATGCGCAGCCAAATCAAAATACGAACTCACCAGCCGATTCGGGAACATCAGGTGCTGATATAGATGATGTTATAGATGTAACAGCACCCGAAAACAGAGAATCACTACCCAATCAGGACACATCAACCGCTGATCAATCTAATGATCCAGAAACAGAGCCATTACTAAATCACACTAAAATCAATGAACAGGCAAATACAAAGCAGCCAGTCTCTGAATACGATATTATTGATTATCTACCAGAATCAACATCTAACGTACAACGCTCCGGCTTTGCAAATACCTATATCGCTTATCATCGAGATAGCAAAGGAACATGGTCTGCAGTCGTTGGAGCAGCGCAGGGTCTACATGACGATCCTAGACGAGAAGCTGATAATCAAGAAATAATATCGGATACAAATGAAAATGCCGCAACAATCAAAACAGATCAATATAAAGAAGAATTTCTTTATCAAATGGCTGCTGCAATCGTTGCTCAACAAAAGGTTGCAGAACTGAATAATCCCCCTCCTCCTGATGAGATTATGTCGGATGATACTCCACCATCTCCTTCTATTATTCAGCTTGGCAACTACATGACAAGAGCTGGTCTGGGGATTTTTGGAGATATTGAAGGTGTTGTTGATAATAACGCAATTAGTGTACGCAAAAAAATTGTGTCTGAATGGCAAAAAAATGGCCTTAATAAGGATGATAAAGCTAATCTAAAGCAGTTTATTAAGAATTTAGGAGGCAATGCCAGCATAGCTGATAAAGAAATAGGTGGTGAAAACGGAATTCCAATATATTTTGCTCAACATGCTTTAAATCTTGAAAGATTTGTTGGATTCTTTGGAGATACTTATCCCACTGAGCTTATTGCAGTTGCAAACAATTCTCCTCATAAAGATGTCCCCAAAGTACAAAAGCTTGTTGGAGCACTTAAAACAGCAAGCAGAGTCCGTATTGCACGTGCAGCGCTCTTTACTCTAACACTGGGCATTCTACCAGTCTTGTTATGGGGAATTAGCAAAATTGCTCATTCTGTTGGTTTAAAATATAACAGAATAAACAGTGGATTACATGCATCAGCTTTAGAGATTGCATTAACTCAAGCTATTGGAGGAGTAGTTTCTGGTGGATGCAAGAGTGCAAAAGATCGGTATGGAATAGTACGGATTACCGCACAAACATATCAAGATTATTTAGAGAAATATAAGACGACACCTCCCGCTTTTGGCTCTATTGCATATTTTTTCCTTCCTAAAGAACGTAAGAATTATCTCAATGAAACTTTTGCAAAAAAATGGCTTAATGGTCATATTCAATTTGTTGCAGAGTCTAATACACCTGGCGCTGCAGGAATAAAAAATGCTTATGAGATTCTAACGACAAGCCAATGTAATGCAATTGAGAAAGAGATTGCTAAACAAAAAAAAGCAAGCGTCCAGGGTTCCAATAAAATCGATGTTCTAGATGCTATGCGTCCTAAAAATTCAATTAAGCTTTCAAAATTGAATAAAATTAAACAAAAAGACATCGATAAAATTAAAAATAATACTAATCACTTACAAGCTGGTTCTGCTAAGAGTGAGCTCGAGCAACACCAATCAGCTACTAAAAAACCCAAGATCGAATAAAGCATCTCACTAAAAACTCTATATCTTATTTTTTCTCGATCGTGGCAGGCCATATCTCAGGCCACGATCGAGCTGTAGTGCATGAACAACTTCCTCACCAAATTTATTCAAAACAATTTCTAAAAGAAGTCTGTAAAAGTGATGTAATATGTGCGAGCGATCGTGCATCTTAATAAAGCTCCTGATTGAATCGATAATCTATGAGATGACTCTGTTAGTTATTTTTTATCTAACAAGTCAGGACGCCATTGCTGTGTTAAGGCGATTGCCTGTTGCTCACGCCAATTTGAAATTTGAGCATGGTGCCCAGATTTTAAAATCTCTGGAACTGCCTGATTATGAAAGACCTCGGGACGCGTATAGTGTGGATAATCAAGAAACTGATGATTCGCGCTGAATGATTCAAGTCTTGCAGATTCTGCGCATGAAAGCACACCAGGAAGCAAGCGTGCCATAGCATCTAGAACAACAATCGCAGCCAATTCTCCACCACTAAGAACAAAGTCCCCAATAGACCACTGATTATCCACGTATAAATCAAGAAATCTCTGATCGAACCCCTCATAACGCCCACAAAAAAGAATGAGATTGGTCTCTTGAGAAACCGTGTGCTCAATCAGTGGCTGCGTTACTCTTTGACCAAGAGGAGAAAATGCAATAACTTTAGCATCAGGGACCCATTGACGCGCTTCTAGCAAAGCTTCATACAATACATCAGCACGCAACACCATGCCAGGGCCGCCACCATATGGCCGATCGTCAACACTCTGGTGCACACCTAGGCCATGCGCTCGTAAATCATACAATTTTAAATCTAACCCGCAATCACGTGCACGACGTGCAACGCCTTGGGAAAAATAGTGCTCAATTAAACCAGGGAAGATTGAGATAACTGCAACACGAATGGCCATTTGAGCTTACTCGTCACGGTCGTTTGAATCATCTAACTCAATATCAAGATCGTAATCAACCAAGATATGGCGTAAATTCCGATCGACAGTGCAAATAGTGTCGCCCATAATGAAAGGGATATGAAGGCCGGAATCTGTCACAAGAACATCATGATGATGTGTGTAGACCCTTTGAACCAGACCATAGTCTTTTTTATCATGAAAAACTCTCATGCCAATCAGTTCAAACCAGTAATATTCTGTATTTGGCAAACTTGGCAGCTCTTTTGGGTCAAGATAACATTCTTTTCCACGCAAAGCTTGCGCACTGTCCAAAGTAGGATGTTCGGAAAAAGAGACAACACAATGGTCGCCATGAACGCGAATACTTGAAACTGCAAGAGGAATAAATATCCCGTCATTGGAGAGATAGATATTTTTTATCGAGCTAAGAGTTTTTGGCTGCTCTGAGTATGGATAAAAATGCAAAGCCCCATTTAATCCAAACGGGGCTCCGATTTTTCCACAAAGAATATATTCGCTCATTCAGCGACTGTAACTTTGCTTTGAATGTTGCGGAATTTTTTAACAAGAGTACGAACGGAATCGGAACACTGTGCGCCACAGGAAATCCAATAATCAATACGGCTCAAGTTGAAATCTAGAAGCTTTTGCTGTCCGCGTGGGGATGGATTATATGTTCCAAGCACTTCAAGAAAGCGACCATCACGAGGGCTTTTTTGATCAGCAGCGACAAGATGATATTGAGGAGCTTTTTTGCGTCCACGGAGTGCAAGTCTAAGACGTACCATAGGTCTATCCTTTTATAGAAATAACAAAAAGAGCCAATAAGGCTCGAAATACATAAATTAAAATAGTCATGGCTGGGGTGCTAGGATTCGAACCTAGGTATGCCGGGATCAAAACCCGGTGCCTTA